>CALGEE010000198.1 GCA_937881525.1 uncultured Sphingomonadales bacterium
TTGGCCAAAAGTTAAATTTTCCATGTTTCTCTCCCTCAGATAATACTGGGACGTTGGTTTTTTCACAGTACCAACCCAGCGTCAATCAATTTTGTTATGCGGTATTGGACTGCAGGCATTTCCCCTGTCCTTGGTTTAAACCCGAATTTGTTGGATCTATCCGATTTAATGGCCAGTAAACAAATCGTCGGCTGCTATTGCGGTCGGCGGCCGGCCAAAAAGGCGTGATGCTTGAGGAGCGGCTCGTGAGCGACGGTGATCACGACTTGTGTACCGACAGTCTTGCGTCGCCTTATATGATTGCGGCCGTTGGTCTAACTGCCGCGTCTTCGGCGCAGGGCTCTTATTCTGTTGTCGACAGCGACAAGCAGCCCGCAGGAATACCTGCTTTTAGTACGATGGGTAACTTGAAAGTGGTCTGAACGAATTCAAAATGCGGGCAGCAGTAATTTTGGGTCGATCCGCGCGCTGTTCCATTTCATTCCCCAATGCAGATGCGGCCCGCTTGCCCGACCAGTGGCACCTACCCGTCCGATGATTTGGCCTTGCTTCACGATGTCGCCCTCTTTCACAAGAAGTTCGGACGCATGCAGGAAGGCGCTGTTTAGTCCCATGCCATGGTCAATCATCAGCAAATGGCCCTCAAGGGTAAATGCGTCTGCTGCGGCAAGAATGACAACGCCGTCCGCGGGCGCAACGAATGCGGTCCCACTTGCTGCGGCGATATCCATGCCGGTATGATAGCTGCCGGGAATACCGTTGTAGACCCGCTGTGCACCAAATAGCCCCGATACGCGGCCTGCAACAGGGCGGATGAATTTTTGCCGCCAGCCGTTGCTTTCGCGGCTGAGCGCGCGCGCCGCATTGATCCGTGCAAGCTCTGCGCCGCGTCTTGCCTCAAATTCCGCTGAACTTTTTGCACCGCCCGTCATATTAGCAGCAACATTTTCAATGAGCCAGTCGCCGGCAGCAACGGATATATTGCGCGCCGTCTGGCTGCCGTCGGCGAGTATGAAAACGACATTTGCCTGCACCGGGGCATCGCGGTCGAACCCCATGAGGAAGACGCCATCCGAACTGAGCTGGAGCGCCTCGTCATTTAAAAACACATTGCGTGCGTTTTTGGGTGCGCGGGCAGTGACTAGACCGCCTTGGACCGGCGGGCCGGACATCCAGAAATCGGCAGTGGGTGATTGTGGTGTGGCTGTTAAGCCAGCCGCAGTGGTCAGAAACCCCACCGCTGCAAGCAATGCCAGCAAGGCGCAGCGCGTGCGTCCCAAGCTTAGCCCTTGGACAAAGCAGCGCGGGCAGACGCCTCTGCGCTCACATAAGGTTCCTGCTTCACTGCGCTCCAATAGCGCAATTCCTCCAATGGAATGGCTTGGCCAGTAACAGCGCAAACGACATGGTCCCCCGCGGTGAGCATACGAAAATTATTAGCCATGTAATGCAGGCGCGCGACTTTGTTTGTAGGTGACATCAACATAGGCCTATTATGGCTTATCGATTCGCAATGGGCAATGCGCGCCTTCAACCGTCGAACAGATTGCCCTGATTAATTGCCGGCTTAACGGGTTTCGGCGGCGCTGGGTGGGAGGCAGAGGCGCCATGGACCAGTCCGCCAACTTCACCATCGACGAATCGCAAGGTCACTTCGCCTGACTTCACCGCGGCGTCCCGCGTCATGATGGTTTTGCCATCTGCGTCGGTCACCCGCGCGAACCCGCGCTTTAGCGGCGCTTCGGGATGTAAACTGCCCGCGAGCCGCGCAAGTGCATCAAGCCTTTGCTGCCCTTGCTCCACTCGGCGGTTCAATAAGCGCGGGTGCAGCATCACGGCTGGCGCTGAATAGGCAATCTGGGCTTTGCCAACACGGGTGCGGAGCGATTGACGCAAGCGTTCGGCAAGATCGTCGGTGCGTTGTTGATGCGGAGCGGCAAGGTCTGACAGCTTGGGCATGAGCCGGCGTTGTGCCTCAAGCCGTTCTGCGGCCAAGTCCACACGCTTGCGGACCGTATTCGACATGCGCAGCCCGAACTGCCCGACCCTCTGTAGCAGATCGCTGCGGACAGGAACCGCGATTTCTGCGGCAGCTGTTGGCGTTGGCGCGCGCAAATCCGCTGCAAAGTCGCACAGGGTTGTATCGGTTTCATGCCCGACTGCCGAGATAATCGGTATCGTGCAATTGGCTACCGCGCGCACCACCGCTTCGTCGTTAAAGGCCCAAAGATCCTCTATCGAGCCACCTCCACGCGCGACGATCACCAGATCTGGACGGGTCGCCGGGCCATCTTGTGACATTGCGGAAAACCCGTTCACGGCGCGTGCAATTTGGGCAGCCGACCCTTCGCCCTGCACCAATACGGGCCAGACAATAACATGCGTGGGGAAACGATCCGCCAACCTGTGCAAAATGTCGCGGATGACTGCGCCAGTGGGCGATGTGACGACACCTATGGTGCGTGGCAAGGATGGCAGCTTCTTCTTATGTTCAGGCGCAAATAGCCCTTCTGCCGCGAGACGTGCTTTCAGCTTTTCAAATAAAAGCATCATTGCACCTTCGCCGGCCACCTCCAAGCTGTCGACGACGATTTGATAATTTGAACGCCCCGCATAGGTGGTGAGCTTGCCGGTGGCGATGACTTCAAGCCCATCCTCGGGTGCGAACGGCAGGCGTGCTGCGCCGCCTTTCCACATTACCGCGTCGATCCGCGCATTGTCGTCTTTTAGGCAAAAATAGATATGTCCGGAAGACGCGCGCTTAAAGCCTGAAATTTCGCCGCGCACGCGGACATGGCTGAACCTGTCCTCAACGGTGCGCTTGAGTGCAAGCGACAGTTCGGACACGCTCATCGCCTGGGCATTGTCGCCGGGGCGCTCCTCGGCTAACAGGCGAGCGACTTGCGGGTCGGCAGTTTCAAAGGGGTCATTTGCGGACATGAATATCTTGCTCATTGGTTCGGGCGGTCGCGAACATGCGCTGGCGTGGAAGCTCGCGCAATCGCCAAATTGCGATACACTCTTTGCGGCGCCTGGCAATCCCGGGATCGCGCAAGAGGCTGAACTGGCAGATCTCAACATCGCCGATCACGCGGCTGTGATCGCGTTCTGCGCTGGGCACGATATTGGCTTGGTCGTAGTCGGGCCCGAAGCGCCTTTGGTCGGTGGCCTGGGCGACAGCTTGCGTGACGCCGGTATCCCCGTTTTTGGTCCCAATCAGAAAGCAGCGCAATTGGAGGGGTCGAAAGGCTTCACCAAGGATATGTGCGCGGCGGCCGGCATCCCGACCGCTGGCTACGCCCGCCATGACAGCAAGGCATCGGCGCTGAAGGGGCTGGACGCATTTGACGCGCCTTATGTGATTAAGGCAGACGGCTTGGCAGCGGGCAAAGGCGTCATCATCGCCGAAACGCGTACCGAGGCCGAGGCCGCCATTGACGATATGTTTGGCGGTGGTTTCGGGGATGCTGGCGCGTCGGTCGTAATTGAAGAATTTATGACGGGTGAAGAAGCAAGCTTCTTTGCTTTGACCGACGGCCGCGATGTTGTTGCCTTTGGTTCAGCGCAGGATCACAAACGCGTGGGCGATGGTGACACTGGGCCTAATACAGGCGGCATGGGGGCGTATTCACCCGCTTTTGTTCTTACCGACGCATTGCAGGCGCAGGTTATGGAGCGCATCATCAGCCCGACCGTCGCCTATATGGCCGCCCACGATATGCCCTATTCCGGTGTGCTGTTTGCGGGCCTTATGCTGACCGAAGAAGGCCCCAAGCTCATTGAATATAATGCCCGCTTTGGTGACCCCGAATGCCAGGTTTTGATGACGCGTTTTGAGGGCGATCTTGCCGCATTGATGCTCGCTGTTGCCACAGGAACGCTGGCGCATGCGGAATGCCCGCTGTTTTCCCACCAAGCCGCGTTGACCATTGTTATGGCGGCCAATGGATATCCCGCAGCACCCGAAAAAGGCGCCGCCGTTGCGCTGGCGGCGGTTTCAGGCGCCATGGTCTTTCATGCGGGAACCGCCGAAATCAATGGTCAGTTGGTGGCTACCGGAGGCCGTGTGCTTAACGTTACCGCGACAGGCGCGAATGTAACCGAAGCGCAAGCAGCGGCTTATGCCGCGGTTGACTGTATCGATTTCCCGGGTGGCTTTTGCCGCAAAGATATTGGCTGGCGAGAGGTCGCGCGTGAGGCGGCGTCGGGCACGCTATGAACGGCAAACTTTTCTGTCACGGATTAACACTTTCACGCGAGCATGAATTTGCTTAGTTGACTGCTATATTTTGGGAGCCTTCGGGGAGAAATACATTGTCCAACAATTTAATCATTATCATCGGTGCGGTTCTGATCGTTGCTATATTGTTATGGTGGCTGCTGCCGCTGGGCGGCGCGAAGAAGACAACGGAAAGTGCGCCTAAAGACATTGCGCAGCCCCTTGCGGCTGTTGTTAAGGCCGACGTGCCAGTGTCGATGACGGCCAAGGCTCCGGTGAAGACCGCCGCCACGAAAAAAGCAGCCGCACCCAAAGCCGCTGCGCCAAAAGCTGCGGCCGAGCCTGTTGCTCAAAAGGCAAAAGCCGAAAAAGCGCTAAAGGTTAAAGTAGAAAAAGCAAAAGCCGAAAAAGCACCCAAAGCAAAGGCCGAGAAGGTAAAAAAAGCCAAGGCGGAAAACGCACCCAAGGCCAAAGCAGAAAAGGCAAAAGCGCGAGCCGCGCCCAAGGCAAAGGCGGTCAAGCTTGCTCCAGTATCATCGATCCCTGAAAATCTCGAGCTGATCAAGGGCTTGGGCCCCAAGGTCAATACTCTGCTCAAGGGTCTTGGCGTAACCAGCTTTGCTCAGGTTGCCAGCTGGACCGCCGCCGACGTGTCTGAAATCGATGCCCAGCTGGGCGCCTTTGCCGGCCGGATCACACGGGACAATTGGATCGACCAAGCCCAATTACTTGCGGCTGGCGATGTTGCCGGTTTCGAGAAAAAATATGGCGCACTGGGGACTGGCGCGAAGGGCTAAGCCAACTTATTTTGATGCGTGTTGGCCGAGGCTAAAGGTCGCCGCCACAATTGGGGCAATGTCCATTAAGTGGGACAGTGAGGCAGGATGTGCAAAACGTGCATTCATAGCTGCAGATCATCGCATCTTTGCCTCCTTATCGCCCGACCCGCTGCAAGCCCGTGCCGTGCATTTTGAGCCATTGATCGGCAGCCTTCCGGTTTCCGTCATACAGGGTATCAAGCCATGCGTAGAATTGAGCGCTGTGGTTCATATGGCGAATATGCGCGACCTCATGTGCAATGACTGACCGACGCACAGAAACAGGTGCCATGATCAAGCGCCAACTTAGGGAAATTGTGCCTCGGCTCGAGCAGCTGCCCCAGCGGCTGCGTGGATCGCCAAGCGACAAGCGCGGGACAGGGTCGTTTGCCTTGGCGCAATAATATGCGATTTCCTCTGTATAAACCCTATGGGCTTCGGCCCTTAGCCAGCGCAAGATCCGCGCTTCGACCGATGATTCGGGGCCGCCCAGCAGAAGCCTTCCTTCTTTGCATTTGACGCTGCGCGGCCATTCTTCGCGCCATTCTATGATATAGCCCTCGCCCTTAAAAGCAATTTCACTGCCGGGGGCAATTGGCGCTGCGTCGGCAACGCTGTTGAGACGAGTGGCAATCCATTCGCGCTTTTTTACAACAAAATCGAGTGCCACATTGGTGGGCGTATAGGGCGGCATAGTTATGCGAATTTCGCGTTTGACCGCGTCGGCGCGCATGGAAATGCGTTTGGCGCGGCTGTTGCGATGGATGCGCACGGGCACGCGCTCGCCTTCGATATTTACCTCGGGATCAGAGAGGCTGTTCGATAATATGGTTTTCAAGCGGTCCAGCATGCAATTCCGATATTGCCCTACCTTTGACTGACATGCCAGCGTCATGAACCGTCTCGCGGCTACCGCTGATCAAATAATGCCATTTGGGTAATGGCTGGCCTGCGGCTCGCAGCACATAGGCGCAGGTCGACGGCAGCCATACATAATCGTCAATCTTATTGGCCGTGAGCCTGAGGCAATCCGGCACAATCGCCTTGCGCCCGCGATAATCCGCACATTGGCAGGTCTTTAGGTCAAGCAATTTGCACGCGACATTGGTGGGATAAATGCGGCCAGTGTCCTCATCTTCCACCTTGTTCAGGCAGCATTTGCCACATCCGTCGCACAAGGCCTCCCATTGCGCGCGATCGAGGCTTTCGATCGGGGCCTCCCAAAAAGGCGCGTTGGTCACATCAACGGACCCATTTGGCGAGTTCCGCCTCCACCAAATCCGGCGCGCCTTCATTGACATCGGTGTTCGGGACATCGGCCGGCATCAGCGCCAAGGGCTCACCCTTAGGGGCCATTAGATACGGCGTCTGGCTATGGCTCATCAGGTAATTTTCGGGCGAGGAGCCTTCAACACGGCCTGAGTAAATGGCGAATTTCTTGGCAACTTCGGCAATTTCCGCCTCAGTGCCAGTCAGGCCGATAGCACGCGGGTGAAAGGCACTTACAAATTGCCTCAGAACTGCGCTCGTATCGCGCAAAGGATCGACGGTAATGAAAATCGGTTGGATCTTTGCGCCAAGTTCGGGCTTCTTTTTCTCGTAGGCTTTGAGGCCAGCCATCAAATTCTGCATATCGGGCGTGCAGATGTCCGGGCAATTGGTATAGCCGAAATAGACAATGCGATACGAACCATTAAACTCCTTGAAGCTGCGTTTTTTGCCATTCTGGTCGGTCAGTAGAAAATCGCCACCAATTTTCGCCCCTGCCAGTGGCGCCGCGCTGAGTGGTTGTTGGGACGGCGCAGAGTCGCAGGCCGAGATAGAAAGGAGCGCCAAGAGCGCGAAAAGTGGAGTTTTGTTCATAGCGGGGCCAGACATGGTCTGCTAAAGGCAAGTTATCAAGCATATTGGATGTGAAAATGGCGCAGATTCTGTTGAAAAAGACTTTTTTTCTCGGCCTTACGGCTGGGCTTATCGTGCCTGCTGCTGTTGGCGTAGTCGCGCCTGCTGCCCACGCGCAGTTTTCGGACAGTTATAATTTCTTAAAAGCGGTTAAAGATCGGAAGGGGGAGGAGGCCGAAAAGTTTCTTTCCGAGCCTGGCAGTGTCATCATCAACACCCGTGACGGCAGCACCGGCGAAACAGCCCTGCACATCGTTATCCAGCGCCGCGATTCCACTTGGCTTGGCTATCTGTTGCAGAAAGGCGCAAACCCCAATCTCGCGGATAAAAAGGGCACCACGCCTTTGATGTTGGCTACGCAAATGGGATATGTGGATGGCATCGATTGGCTTGTCCGTAAAAAAGCAGTGGTCGACCAAACAAACCGTTCGGGCGAAACTGCGCTTATCCTTGCGGTGCAACTGCGCAATCCAGAGGCCGTCCGCGCATTGCTAAAGGCAGGGGCAAACCCAGACAAAACCGATAGCCGTGCAGGATATTCGGCACGTGATTATGCCAAGCAGGATGGGCGTGCCTCGGCTATTGCCGCGATTATTGAAAGTAACGGCAAGGCCGATGCTTTGGCAACGACAAAACCGACTGAGTTGGATTTTTCAGGCATCGCATCGCCAAAATAACCGGTTTGCGAAGCTTGGGCTTGGCGTGATTAGCCCGGCACAAATGTCATCGCGACGCCATTCATGCAATATCGCTTGCCTGTGGGCTTGGGTCCATCGTCAAATACATGACCAAGATGTCCGCCGCAGCGTGCGCAATGTACTTCAGTGCGTGGAATACCTATTTTGTAGTCCGTCCGTATGCCCACTCCGCCAGCTAATGGCGCATAAAAGCTAGGCCAGCCAGTACCGCTTTCAAACTTTGTGGAGGATGAAAATAGCCGGGTCTGGCATCCGGCACAGACAAAATTGCCCTTGCGCTTTTCGCTGTTGAGCGGGCTGGTAAATGGGCGCTCGGTACCCTCTTGACGCAGCACGCGATAAGCCGCCGGCGACAAGCGCTTCTTCCACTCCGTGTCGCTGAAGGTGACAGCAAAGCCTGCCTTCGCCGTTGCATCCTTACCGCAACCAAAGACAAACGCAGCCGCGCCAACGCTGGCGAAGGACAGAAATTTGCGTTTGCTCAGTTTCATGACATGTTCCTTGATAAGCTCTGCCTGTAACTATGCCGCAGAGGCCGAAAAGGTTCCCTATCAATAACGCGACAGTTCCACATCCATCTTGCGATAGCCGTGCACGAAGCATCCGGCGACACGCTCGGGTTCGGCCACCACATTTGGCCGGAGGCGGCGCGCAGCCATTTCCTCTAGCAGAATGCGGATTTGCAATTCGGCAAGCCGCGCACCCACGCAACGGTGGATACCATAACCAAACGCCAAATGGCGCCGCGCATTCTCTCGGTCGACGATCAGCTTGTCGGGATTTTCGAACACGGTTTCATCGCGGTTGGCTGACAGGTACCACATGCCGATTTTGTCACCCGCTTTGATAGGGGCACCAAATAGGTCATGGTCCTGCGTTGCAGTCCGCCGCATATGCGCCAGCGGGGTCTGCCAGCGGATGATTTCGCTGACGGCATTGTTGATGAACGCAGGGTTCTTTTCAAGCTTCTCACGCTCATCCTGAAAGCTGTGCAGACCATAAGCATAGCCCGACATAGAGTTGCGTGTCGTGTCGTTGCCACCAACGATCAGCAAAATGAGGTTACCCATATATTCTAACTGGCTCATGTCCTTCATCGGCGAATGGATCATCCGGCTGATGAGGTCAGGGGCTTCGCCGCGATTTTTGCGCTCTTCCCACAAATGCTGGAAATAGGCTCCCATTTCGAACATTTTGGCGAGCCGCGCTTTGCGCGTTTCCTCCGCGCGGACCAATTCGATGTCGCCCGCCCAATCGGACCATTCGGTCAGCTTGCGGCGATCTTCCCACGGGAAATCAAACAGCAATGAGAGCATCTGCGTGGTCAATTCAATCGAGACGAGATCGACCCAGTCAAAAGTTTCACCGATAGGGAGCGAATCCAGCAATTCGGCCGTGCGACGGCGAATATCAACGGCCATGCGGTCCATTTCACCGGGCGTGAATGCCGGCGCGATAACCCGGCGTTCTTCGGTATGCTTTGGCCGGTCCATCGCAATGAACATCGGCATGATCACTCTTTGGTCTTCGGGAATCGGTTCGGCGAGGGAGTTGTCGTCAATCAGCGTGATGCCGCCATGTTCGAAGGAGGATGAATAGATATCTGGCAATGCCTCGACATGCTGAATCGCTTTCAGCGTCGTGACGTTCCAATAACTGCCAAAGTCAGAGCCTTCGATTTTGTTAATCGGCGCCTTTTCACGCATTTCTTTGAAAATGGGATGCCAACGATCCTCAACATAAATATCGGCCTTCGTCACATCCCAGTGGTGCGGTGCCTGATTTACTTCGTAAGGAAACGAATCGCTCTCAATAATCGGGGCGATTGCCATTTTTCTCGACTCCTCTGATATTAGAAAGTGCCACTACTGACAAAAATGTCAATCCAGTTTCGAACCGCAACTTATAATGCACCCGACCTATTTTACCCGCGAACTTTGATGAAGCCGAACAGCTTGCGCCCACCCTCTTCGGAGACGCGGCCAGCGCTTCCCGACTTCATCTCATTTTTCTTGAACAGATAGACGCCGAGACGCAGCAGAAGCGCTGCAAACAGCATCTGGCTAAAGATCGCTATCGTATGATGCCAAAAATGCTGCCTTCAGGAATCTTCAGGTCGACGCCATCGACCTCATGAAAGCCGTCGAATTGCTTTACGAGCCCCTTTGCCTCTATTGCATACATTCTGATCTGCCCCGGGGTGATTATTAGTGCTTAATAAGGTTGGCGTGTGAATAGAGACAAAACAAATTTGGTTAACATTTTGGAAGAACGCGCCAAGAGCGAGGGGTTTGTTGCCTTTGGCATAGCGCCCGGCCACCTAGCACCGCGCGTTGGGGAACGCCTGCGCCAATGGTTGCAGGAGGGTCGCCATGGCGAGATGCTTTGGATGGAGAGCCGCGCCGATGAACGCGCTAATCCGGAGATCTTATGGCCCGACGTGAAATCTGTCATCATGCTGGGCATGAGCTACGCGCCGCCGCAGGACCCGATGGTACTGGCGGACCAAGGTGATCGCGCGCGGATTTCGGTTTATGCGCAAGGGCGCGATTATCATGATGTCGTCAAAGGCGCGCTAAAGCGGCTCGCGGGATGGCTGGCGCATGAAGCGGACGCTGGCGTGAAAGTCTTCGTTGATACCGCGCCTGTTATGGAAAAGGCATTGGCGCAAACGGCCGGACTTGGCTGGCAGGGTAAGCACAGCAATGTCGTCAGCAGGGAACATGGCAGCTGGCTATTCTTGGGCGCGATTTACACGACTGCTGAACTTGAACCCGCGACAGCAGCAGAGGACAGTTGCGGTTCATGCAGTGCGTGTCTGGACATTTGTCCCACCAACGCATTCCCAGCGCCCTATCGTTTAGATGCGCGCCGCTGCATTTCCTATCTCACCATCGAGCATAAGGGGCCGATTGATCCTGAATTACGTCCCTTAATGGGCAATCACATTTATGGTTGTGATGATTGCCTTGCGGTCTGCCCGTGGAACAAGTTTGCCGAAACGGCGGCTGCGCACAAGGCGTTCTTGCCGCGCGCTGAACTGGTGGCCCCCCAAATTGCCGATTTGCTTACTTTGGATGATGCCGCTTTTCGAAAGCTATTTTCAGGATCGCCGATTAAGCGGATTGGCCGTGATCGCTTTGTCCGCAATGTTCTGATCGCCGCAGGCAATGGCGACGATGCAGGGGTCATCGCGCAGGTCGAAACATTGCTGCATGACCCGGCCCCCGTTGTGCGCGGGGCAGCGATATGGGCATTGTCGAGGCTGTCGCCTGAGAAGCTTGACCGCAGGCGGGCGGAATTATTGGCGTATGAGCAGGCTCCCTCGGTGCGCGCTGAATGGGACATTGCAACTGGCGATAGCGATATGACTGCCCGCTAGCGGCGCTGCAATGCCTCAATGCATGCAGCGCGGTCTACGGCAGCACCGTCGCTTCTTCGCGCATCGACATAAGTGACGACTTCGCGGCCACCCTTGCTTTCGGGATAAAGAAAAGCGTCGAGGATGCATGGCTTGCCGACAAATTGTAACTTGCGGCCATAGACTTCGACAACATCAAGCCGCGGTTCGCCGAATTGGCGTTTCAATGCGCTGATATCATTCCCGATCACACTCTCAAGAACACGCGCGACGACAATAGGCCGCGCATGTAAAGACACAGCCGTGCGCTCCACAGGTGCGGGCGGACGTGCCGCCGGGCGTGCCATTGGACGCGCCTCCTGTGCCGAAACGCAGCCAGCCAGCAGCAACGTCCCTAAAGTGAGAGGGATGGCTATTTTCATAATGATGTATCTCCGGCATGCACCAAATGAATTGCCATTGCTGTTGCCAAAACTGGCACGAGAAGATTAACGAACGGCACCAGCATTCCAGCAGTACCAAGAAGACCAAGCATCAGCCGTGGCAGCTTGTTGATTGCGCCATTCGACTTTCCGTGGCGTGCGATGAGCATATCTTCAAGGTCGCGACCCAGAAGCAACGCGTTGATCAGCAGAAAGGCAATGGCCGTGCCGACGCCTGTAAACAGCAGGAGCAAGTATAGGGGTAGAGCGAGCAAATTATAGCCAGCCACTCGGACAATGGACTTCATGGCCATTTCTATGCCCGCGCCAAAGCTTGGCCGTTTCCCGAAGGCGGCGTGCTGCGGATAAAATTGATCCTCCACGGCATCGATAATATCGTCGGCAAAAATCCACGTGATCGCGACCGTGACAAGGCGGAACAACAGGGCGCCCGACAAGACGATAATAGCTACCGATAGCAGGCCAGACCAAAATCCGCCATCATCCACATGGAACCAAGTGAACAGCCATTGTAGGGCAAACGAAAGACCCACGCCCAGAGCAAGAAAGCTTATGATGGTCAGAAGGACCACTTTGACCATGACAGCGGCGATGCGCCGGTCGGACAAACTTTGGAACGAAAGCATCAGCGCTTGGATCATGGCGCCGTTCTAAAGCGCTTGCCGGAAATGTCCAACCCCACTAGGGCGCGCTTGGCTTAAATAGGAACCCTGATGACTGATACCCGCTTCGACGTACTCGCAATTGGCAACGCGATTGTGGATATCATTGCCGACACCGACGATGCGTTTATCGCAAGCGAAGGTCTGACAAAGGGCAGCATGCAGCTTATCGACGAAGTGCGCGCGCAGGCTTTGTATGCGCATATGGGGCCAGCCCGCGAAATCAGCGGTGGTTCGGCCGCCAACACCTTGGCGGGACTTGCACGGCTTGGACACAAGACGGCTTTTATCGGGCAAGTTGCGACGGACCAGCTTGGCGAAGTGTTCGCGCATGACATTCGCGCAGGCGGCATTCATTTCGATATTCCTGCCCGCGACGGTGCGCCATCAACCGCGCGCTGCTACATATTGGTGACGCCCGATGCGCAGCGCACGATGAACACCTTTTTAGGGGCGTCGCAATATCTGCCTGCAACCGTGATCGACAAATCCTTGATCGAAACCGCTGCGATTCTGTATCTTGAAGGCTATTTGTGGGACCCTGAGGAACCACGAGCCGCGATGCGCACCGCGATTGACGTCGCGCGTGCGGCTGGCCGTAAGGTTGCCCTGACCTTGTCAGACGCCTTTGTGATTTCGCGCCACGGCCCAGATTTCCTTGCCGAGATGGAAGCGGGGCGCATCGACATATTGTTTTCCAACGAAGTTGAAATCTGCGCATTGAATAACAGCGATGATTTTGAAGCTTCGGTCGCTGCTATCGCTGCTAAAGTCCCGTTGCTCGTGTGCACACGCGGCGAACATGGCGCCATTGCGGTCGAAAATGGTGTGCGCACTGAAGTGGGCGCTGAGCCTGTGGCGCAGCTGGTTGACACAACGGGTGCGGGGGATCTGTTCGCAGCTGGTGTGTTTGCTGGCCTTGCGCAGGGCCGTCCTATGGCGGAATGCCTTACGATGGGTGCCATATGCGCAGCTGAAATCATTTCGCATTATGGCGCGCGGCCAGAAGCGGATATCGCCGACCTCGTAGCCAAACGCTTGGGTTAATCGCGTTTTTTGCGGAAAAGGACACGGTCCTCGGCTCCGAAGCCCCAGCGCCAGATGATCCAACCATAAAGGCCAAGGATCGCAGGGACGCCAACCATCAATTCTACCCATTCGAACCGAGCGGGCAGGCTGACAAAGGCCATGCCAAGCAATGCCCCAGCCGCGACCGCGGCCAATAATGCCCAGCGTAAAACACGGATTTTCTTCCCCAACAATTGCGACAAAAACTTCAACTTCACCAATGACCCAATACCAAGCGAAATCATGAGGCCACACGCAACGGCGGCGGCCTGATATAGGCCGACATATTCCGGCTTCACCGGCAAATCCTTGGCCAACTGGATGAGGCCGACGCTCACGAGCGCCTGCACGACCAGCATGCCGATGGATATCAACAGGTTTCGGTGGCGCGCCATATAGACCAATGCGGCCTCGCTCACGACAGCCTTAGCTGCCGCCACCTCAGCAGCGAGCAAAAAGGCAAGCGCCCCAGTGCCGCCAACAAATTCTGGTCCGATCAGACCCATGACCGCTGCGCCGGGGATGCCGAGCGCTAAGGCGATTCCCGCTTGTGCAGCGATGATCCAGAAGCCGACTTGACCTACTTGCTTAGCAATTTCGGTATAATTGCGCGTTTGCAAATTACGTGTGATGATGGGGCCTAAGATTGGGTCAAAGCTGCTTTTCAGCTTCTGCGGCAAGCTCGCGACCTGTTGCGCAACATAATAAATCCCGACCACAGCGGGCGAAGCGAACAGCCCCAATATGGCAAGATCAAGCCGCCGGCTTCCCCATTCCGCTGCATCTGCTGCTGCTAGCGGCAAATTCCGCTGCGCGATGCCCAGCGAGCGGGTCAGGCTTGGCCGCCAGCCGCGTGGCGCGCCATAGCTGCGCCATAATGGCCAAAGCGCGAAGAACAACGCAGCCACGAGCGACGCGACATACGCTAAGATCAATCCGTCACGCGCCGAGTAAAAATAGAACACGCCCGCAGCGATGCTGATTGTCCATGGCTCAACAACCGCGCGTGCGCGCACGGATGAGACAATGTCGAACTTATAGGCAAGCGCCGATAATGCGATGTCGGTGGCCACAATCGCGAAAATCGCCAAGGGCAAGAAACGGTCAAGTCCGGTTATCCCGCTGTTCGGAAACATCAGCT
>CALGEE010000199.1 GCA_937881525.1 uncultured Sphingomonadales bacterium
ATGTTCATGGGACCGACATAGCTTGATCAAACCCGGCCAACAACTTGGCAATACCGGACGCAGCACTAAAAATACATGACACCTCAGGAGGGCCAGACCACCCTGAACCCTTGATGAGTGGTGGCACTGTCAGGTGATGTGCCTGAGCGCGCCGCGATCCTATAACGAAAGCAATAGGATTGATGACACAGGAACGAACCGCCTTTGGAGAGCTTGTACCCCTTCATGCCTGCCAGTCTTTGGCGCACATGTTTCTTGAGCGATTTGATACGGTAGGGCTCGGCGGTCCATTCCCAGACATTGCCCACCACGTTGTATAGACCAAAGCCGTTCGGTTCGTAGTGTCGGGCCGGCGCTGTGGTGATGAACCCGTCCTTGGCTGTGTTCACCTCGGGAAAGCGGCCTTGCCAGATATTGCAAGGTTGGAAATCGGTATCATTGGGTTCTTGATTGCCCCATGGAAATTTCACATCACCCTTGCCGCCACGGGCCGCAAGCTCCCATTCCGCTTCACTTGGAAGTCGCCCGCCAACCCATTGCGCGTAGGCCTGCGCATCATTCCATGAGATTTGAACCACCGGATGATCTTCATGCCAAGCTTGCGCTTTTGTGCCCGGCCCGTTTATGTCGCGCCAGTTGGCCCCGTCCACACGGCGCCACCACTCGACCTCCGCAACACCTTGGGTCGCGCCAACGCTGTCCGGCACTTGCGCCCAGAAAACAAATGACCAGCCGAAACGTTCGGCTTCGGTCACATAACCAGTGGCGTCGATGAATTCAGAAAACTGGGCGTTGGTGACTGTGGTTGCGCCAATCCTGAACGATTTGACGCGCGTTTCGCGCACTGGATCTTCGCCATCCTCAGGAATTTCTGGCGTCCGTGTGCCGACCAAAGCCTTTGCACCCGAAATCACAATGGCATCCGGCGCCACGCGTAGAGCAGCCGATTTGACCACTTCCGCGGTTGTTGGAGGATCTGAATGCGTTGATCGGGCTGGCGCGCAACAGCTTTTACGAGCTTGAATAATGGTCATATGACACCTTAAGAAATCGGCTATCCTTTGCCAATGTGGTTCGTGCGCCCTGTCAGTATTCCGGCAACTGTCACCGTCAAGATGATACGGAAGAGATGGTGCGTTGTGACCAACACAGGTGTCACGCCAAGGCTGAGCGCCACAAGGCTCATCTCGGTTACCCCCCCCGGAGCAAAGCTGATCAGCAGTGCCTCAAATGTCATAGGAACCGCTCGTTCGAGCAGCAATGCAAAACCCGAAGCGATAGCGAGGGTCGCGCCAACAGACAAAACACCAAGAGAAAATGCAGACAAAAGTCGTCTTGGGGTGGAGCGGGCAAAATTCGAGCCAAGCGCGGAGCCGACCACCAATTGTGCAACACTGACCAGCATGTCAGGGCCATTCAAATCAATAACGCCGGTGGCCTGAAAGATAGCCGTCAAAACCAAAGGGCCTATTAGAGGACCGGCAGGAAGTTTTAGTAAAGAGCCGAGCATAATGCCGAATGGCACCAAGACAGAAAACAGCATCCAATCCTGCCACTCAGCGGCGGCCCTTTCCAGCGTTTTTCCGGCTGCACTGCCGACGATTTCACCCGTGAACAACTGAAAAAGCAGGGGTACCGAAACAATCACCAAGACGATTCTAACAAAATGCTGGAGGCTGAGCGCCTCCACATCACCGCCCGCTTTTTCACCCAGTGAAACCGCTTCGATCAGGCCACCGGGCATGGCAGCGTATTTCGCCGTGACGCTGTCAAACCCACCGATCCGACGGAATATTCCAAAGTTGACGATTTGCGCAATTGCTAAAAATAACACCATGGCGGGCAAAGTGATGGCAAGGTCAGAAGCGGCGTTCAGCGCATCAGCGTTGAAAGTCGTTCCGATCATAATGCCAATGACGGCGATGAAGACATGGCGCAGACGGGCCGGAAACCACAGCCGTTCACCAGTGCGGGAAAATGTAGTCAGTGAAACTGTTGCCGACATCGCCATGCTGCCAAGCAGGAAAGGGATCGGCAATCCGAGCCACTGCGCCAGCAATGCGCCAACCGTCCCCGACCCGAGGATCACGGCCAATTGTAGATATTTCTTCATAGCCATTTCAGTGTTGCCTGCTGGGTGAAAGGCCACGGCGGACACCCCCTGCGCCGCTCATATCCATTGGGGTGCGTGCATCGTTTTTCTTTGATCGGTTTACGCATGTCGCTATTGCCTGATATTTGCCAATGCATCTCGCTCTATCCACAACTACAAACGTGGCCGTCACATACGCATACGTGGCACTTTGTTCGGGTCAAGTTTCAGGTCCACAATAATTGGCCCTGTCCGAGCGTGGATTGCTTTGATCGCAACTTCAAGCTCTGCGGGCGACGTCACTTCCACGCCTTGTCCGCCAAGGGATTTGGATACATCTGCGAAACAAGGCCATTCAAATTCGGTGAGCGCTGGATCCATGTCCCGATCCAACATCTGAATATGCTCGGCGCCATAGGCTGAATCGTTGCAGATAATCACAATAAGATCACAGCCCGTTCGCACAGCAGTGTTGAACTCGTTCGCGCCGCCCATCATGAAACCTCCGTCCCCCATAAAGAGAACAACTGGCCGGGACGGATCGCCATGGGCCGCGCCAATCGCTTGCTGCATGCCTTGTCCAATAGCTGCAAAGTTATCGCTCATATGGAAACTATTGGGATCGGGCACGCCCACACGGCACCAAACTTCTGTAATATAGCGCCCCCCATCTGTGAGCATGATCCGGTTCTCAGGCAGTGTCTCGTTCAAACGATCAAGAGCATATTCAAGGTTGATGCGTCCATCGGAGGACGCCTCTGGATTTCCCTTCGGGTGTGCTGCAATATCGTGCGCAGGCAGTTCCTTGGCAAATCCCGAGGGAACCACCTCTGCTTCGTCCATCCAATACAGAATGTTGTCAGCGGTTTGGCCAGAATCCGCGATCAGGACCGCATCAGGCTGGTAGAAGGTGCCTATGTCGGACTGACTGTTGTTAACTTGGATAACGCGCTTTCCTTTTAGCAACGCGCCACGATCTGTCGTCAGGAAATGCATCCATGCACCAAAGGCAATGATGCAATCGGCAGCCCCGATAACGTCAAGGGCTTCAGAAGTGCTCAAAGTGCCGAAGTAGCCAATATTGTTGGGGTGACCTGCGAACAAGCCGGTGCCCTTCAACGTTGTTGCCAGCGGTGCCTCCAATCTTTCGGCGAGCGCGATTAACTTGTCCTTGGCCCCGACTGCGCCCGCTCCAGCAAGGATCAAAGGCCGCTTTGCGGAAGCTATCATTCCTATGGCTTCTTCATGAACGGGGCCTTCGGTTATGACAGTCGCGGCTTCGTGAAATGGGAAGATAACTGTCTCATACTCCACTTCTGACCACATGAAATCAGAGGGGATATTCACAACAATGGGTCGTCTTTCCTTGCGGGCGCGGTAGAATGCAGTCGCGACATCCCGTGCAGCCGTTTCGGGAGATTTCACCTGCTCGAACCCTGCACCAGTGGCTTTTACGACCTCGCGCTGGTCAATATTCTGGGGATGAAACGGGGCTGTCACAGGCGTATCACCGCACAAAAGGACCATAGACCGACGGGCAACCACGCCTTCCCTAAGGGCCGTAAAGCAATTTGTCAGGCCCGGGCCTTGGGTCACTGTCGCAACGCCGACGTTTCCAGTGACTTGCGTGTAGGCCTGAGCCATCAGAACTGTGCCGCCCTCGTGGGCTGCAGGAACCATCGTTCCACCGCATCCGTTAACAAAGTGGTTTGCCATGAAAAGGTTGGCGTCGCCCACCAAGCCAAACATGGTCTCAATGCCATGATCGCGCACGGACTGTGCGATGGATTGGTGCATATACATTTTTTTATCTGACATCTTCTTGTTCCTAGAAAAGGATGAACTGTGTCGCGCGGTACGCTCAGTTTCACCTGAAAACTTCACTTTGAGTGTGGCTGCTAATTTGGCGTTTTGTTGGTAATGCTCTGCCGAACTATTGAAAAATTGCACCAGATCGTAAGCAGCGCTTTAACTTGAATCTAGGCGTGCGAATGCCGCCGCAACCTCTGTTTCGTCCCAGAACCCGACCAGAATACCCCGTCTGATCTCCGGTTTCCGCTCCTCAATAAAGGCTCCGGTCTGCGTGATGCGGGCGGAAGTGCCATAGGCCCATTCCATGACGCGCGCTTGCATACGGGCACGCTGCGCCTCAAAGGCCGGATCTGTTCCTAGGTCGTTGAGTTCCTGTGGGTCTGTGTCCAAGTCAAACAAGATTGGGCGCTGACCGGGGCAATAAACGTATTTCCAACGTCCGTCGAACGCCATCACCATCCGACAGTTTGACATCGGTTGCCCAAGTTTGGTGCGCGCCGCAGTACGGGAGTAATCGGCCTCGCTAAAGGCACAATCACGCCAGTCAACATCTTGGCCATGCAGCAACGGCATCAGTGATCGGCCCTCAAGGATATGCGATTGCATCTCGCCTCCCATGAAATCCACAATCGTGGGAACAAGATCAATCGCTTCGGTGAGCCGTGCGTCAACACTGCCGCGGTTAGCGTCCGCTTCGGCCGAAGGGTCGATCACAATCAGTGGCACCTTAACAGAGGCATCGTGGAAGAACAGTTTTTCGCCCATCCAGTGATCCCCCAGATAATCGCCATGATCTGAGGTGAAAATGATCAGTGTATCGTCCAGCTTGCCGCTCTTTTCCATCCACGCCATCAACCGCCCGATGTGGTCATCAATCTGTGTGATTAGCCCCATGTAAGTGGCGATCACTTGCGCGCGGTGATCTTCCCTTTTGTAGGCGGTGGAGTAACGCACTTCCGTATTGATGGCATGCACCGGATGCGCCTTTTCGCGCTCTGCCTCGGATCGGACGGGTGGGATGACATCGGCCGCACTATACATGTTGTGATAAGGCGCAGGGGCGACGATCGGCCAATGTGGCTTGA
>CALGEE010000200.1 GCA_937881525.1 uncultured Sphingomonadales bacterium
CTAACAGCGGGTCGACACCTGCCCCGTCGATTGACGAAGCACCGCTAGATTTATTCTTCGCTCCTGCTGTGAAGCTCGATTTTTCTAGAATGCCCGCTGGCCATGTTATAAGCACGGCGGAAGTTGAGGCAGAGTTAAAGCGGATTAGCTACACGCTTCAACCGCGTGACATCGTATTGGTGCAGTCCGGCGCAGTTTATGGTACTGAAAATTTTACAGGCCAAGGCGTTGGTATGGGCGCTGAAGCGACATTGTACCTCACGGAACGCGGGGTTCAGGTTGTTGGCACAGACGCATGGAGTTGGGATGCACCCTTTAGTCACACCGCAAAGCGTTGGGCCGAAAAGCGAGATCCATCGATCATCTGGGAGGGACATAAGGCCGGTCGGATCCAGCCTTATTACCAGATTGAGAAACTGACCAATTTGGAGGCCCTTCCACCATTTGGATTTACGCTCTCATGCTTTCCCGTAAAAATTGAGCGCGCAAGTGCCGGATGGATAAGGGCCGTCGCAATTTTGGGTTAGGAAATTCCGCCTTACTCCATCTCCAGAATTACTGCGTCAACCGCCAAGCTATCTCCGGCCTTTGCATTCACCAGCTTCACCGTTCCCGTTTTTTCAGCACGCAAGATGTTTTCCATCTTCATTGCCTCCACCACGGCGAGCGGTTGGCCAGCTTCGACGATGTCCCCTTCGCCGACATGTAAAGTCGTCAGTAAGCCAGGCATTGGGCAAATGAGAAACTTGGACAAATCCGGGGGGATCTTTTCGATCATGTGGGCAGCCAGATGCGCAATATTACCAGGCAGCACGCGGGCGACATGCTTTGCGCCGCGGGTGCTCAGATTAAAACCATTCCGCGTTTTGGTAATTTTGACAGCGAGTTCATCGCCGTCAACTTCCGCTTCAATGATCCGATCGCCGGGGTCATATTCCATCGAAAGTTCAAACGACGCGCCGTCAACGTGCATTTCGCCATCTATCATTTCGATATTATGCACGGCATCGGCAATCTTAACTTGCCAACGTGATGGCGGCGGCAAAGTGTCGCCCAATTGCCCATCAACATGACGCGCGCGATCTGCTTCTGCTGTGGCCACAAACCCAGCAATAGCGGCCAATGACTTAACCAGTTCAGGCGAGGATGCCGCACCTTGGAAGCCATCGGGATATTCTTCCGCAATGAAACCGGTGGTTAGTTCCCCCGATCGGAAGCGTGGATGCTGCATAATTGCGCTGACGAAATCGATGTTATGGCCCAGCCCCTCAATCTCGAAACGATCAAGCGCTGCGATTTGCAGGTCGGCGGCTTCGTCACGGGTTTGTCCCCACGTGATGAGCTTGGCAATCATTGGGTCGTAGAACATGCTAACCTCGCCGCCGTCATAGACACCGTCGTCTACGCGGATGCCATCAACGCCGCGGCGGCCATTTTCGGTTCCATCGTCTGTCCAGCCTTCAACGGGTGGCCTGTAACGGGTGAGCCTGCCCGTGCTTGGTAAAAACCCGCGATAGGGGTCTTCCGCATAAACACGATTTTCGATCGCCCATCCGTCGATCTTTATGTTTTCCTGCGCCATCGCAAGCTTTTCACCAGCAGCGACGCGGATCATTTGTTCCACAAGATCTATGCCAGTGATGCATTCCGTCACAGGATGCTCAACCTGCAAACGCGTGTTCATTTCAAGAAAGTAAAAACTCTTGCCGCTCGGGTCTGCTCCCGACACGATCAGTTCGACCGTACCAGCAGAATAATAGCCAACGGCACGAGACAGTGCGACGCATTGTTCGCCCATCGCCTTGCGCATTTTGGGTGTAACAAAGGGCGAAGGCGCTTCCTCGACAACCTTCTGATGACGGCGCTGGATCGAACATTCGCGTTCGTTTAAATACAATATGTTGCCATGTTGATCACCCAAAATCTGGATTTCAATGTGGCGTGGGTTGAGGATGAACTTCTCGATAAAAACGCGGTCGTCACCGAATGAGTTCAGCCCTTCCCGCTTGGTAGCCTCAAAGCCTTCGCGCACATCTTGCTCATTATATGCAAGCCGCATCCCCTTGCCACCGCCGCCGGCGGAAGCTTTCATCATGACAGGATAGCCGATCTCAGCAGAAATCCGGACCGCATGTTCGGTGTCGTCAATCTCGCCGACAAAGCCGGGAACGACATTAACGCCTGCTTTTAAGGCCAGCT
>CALGEE010000201.1 GCA_937881525.1 uncultured Sphingomonadales bacterium
CGATTGCCTAAGCTACCCCGGCAGCACACAGGAAATCATGCCGCAATACGCGATTGAGCGCCTGTTTGAAGCAACGAAGGACAAGGCACCGATCATCACGACAGAGGTTGGCCAGCATCAAATGTGGGCTGCGCAGCATTTCCATTTTGATGCACCAAATAAGTGGCTGACAAGCGGTGGACTTGGCACCATGGGCTATGGTCTACCTGCCGCCATCGGCGCCCAAATGGGGGATCCGAATGCACTGGTGATCGATATTGCCGGTGAAGCATCGATCCAGATGAACATTCAGGAAATGGCGACGGCGACTCAGTATCGCTTGCCTGTGAAGGTCTTCATTCTGAACAATGAATGGATGGGAATGGTCCGCCAGTGGCAAGAGCTGACGTATGAAAGCCGCTATTCCGAGAGTTATTCCGACAGCCTACCTGATTTCGTTGCCCTCGCCGAAGCTTATGGCTGGAAAGGCATTCGTTGCGATGACCCTGCCAAGCTGGAGGACGCCATTGCCGAGATGCTGACCTTTAATGGACCGGTGATGTTCGACTGCCGCGTGCACAAAACTTCAAACTGTTTCCCGATGATCCCGTCAGGCGCTGCGCACACCGATATGATCCTAAGCGCGGACCAAGTATCGGGCACTATGGACGACGAAGCAAAGGCGCTCGTATAATGCATATTAAGCAGGAACTGACCGAGCGGCATGTACTGACACTGACCGTTGACAATGAAGCTGGCACGCTCGCGCGTATCGCCGGCATGTTCACGTCGCGTGGTTACAATATCGACAGTCTCACCGTGGCTGATATCAGCGAAGACCATACCACTAGTCGGATCACAATTGTGACCAAAGGCCCGCCGCCGGTGATTGACCAGATCATCGCGCAATGCGAACGGCTCATTCCGGTGCACAAAGTTACCGATTTGACCGAAGCAGGCCCACATGTTGAACGCGAACTCGCGTTGGTCAAAGTAAGCAGCGCTGGCGACCAACGAGTTGAGGCCATGCGCCTTGCCGATATTTACCGCGCACGTGTTATTGACGCGACCATCAACAGCTTCATTTTTGAAATTACCGGCGGACCGGAAAAAATCGACACTTTTGTAGCGCTCATGCGCGAAGTCGGTCTTGTCGAAGTAGGCCGGACCGGAATTGTCGGCCTCATGCGCGGGGCCGACGCGAGTTAAAACATTCATCGAAAAAGGGACGAACGAATGAAAGTATATTATGACGCAGATTGCGACTTGGGCCTTATCAAAGACAAAAAGGTCGCAATTGTAGGCTATGGTAGCCAAGGCCACGCCCATGCGCAAAACCTGCGCGACAGTGGCGTAGCAGACGTTGCTATCGCACTGCGTGCAGGTTCAGCCACTTCCAAAAAGGCGGAAGCTGCAGGTTTCAAGGTATTGGCAAATGCCGACGCTGCGGCGTGGGCAGATATCCTCATGGTGCTGGCACCTGATGAGCATCAAGCCGCTATTTATGCGGATAATCTGCACGCAAATATGAAGCCTGGCGCTGCACTGGCTTTCGCCCATGGCCTGAACATCCATTTCGGCCTCATTGAGCCGCGCACTGACATTGACGTGATCATGATTGCGCCAAAAGGCCCCGGCCACACCGTACGCAGCGAGTATCAAAAGGGTGGCGGCGTGCCGTGCCTAATCGCAGTCGCGCAAGATTCAAGCGGCAACGCCCATGACATTGCACTTGCATATGCAAGCGGTGTTGGCGGCGGTCGCAGCGGCATCATTGAAACCAATTTCCGCGAAGAGTGCGAAACCGACCTTTTCGGCGAACAGGCCGTGTTGTGCGGTGGCATCACCCATCTCATCCAAGCTGGCTTCGAGACGCTAACCGAGGCAGGCTATGCTCCGGAAATGGCGTATTTCGAATGTTTGCATGAAACTAAGCTGATCGTCGACCTTCTATATGAAGGCGGCATCGCCAATATGCGCTATTCGATCTCGAACACCGCAGAATATGGTGACATCACGACTGGTCCCCGGATCATCACCGACGAGACGAAAGCCGAAATGAAGCGCGTGCTCGCTGATATCCAGTCAGGCCGTTTTGTGAAGAATTTCGTGCTAGATAACCGCGCAGGCCAGCCAGAATTAAAGGCAGCCCGCAAGGCAGCGGCGGCGCACCCCATTGAAGCAACCGGCGCGCAATTGCGCGCAATGATGCCTTGGATCGCAAAAAACAAGTTGGTGGATCAGGCGAAGAACTGAACCCTTTTTCCCGACTTGACAGTTTTAGGGGAGGCATCGACATTTATGCCTCCCTTTTTTCATGTTTGGAGCAGACCTATGCGTAAGCTTTTATGTGCCCTTCCCCTCTTATTTGCGGTGCCTTTGATCGCTCAAAGCCTCCCGCAAATTCCCGGAACAATAGAAGTTGCCCGCGTTACCGCTGGAACCTACAACACAGACCCCAACCATACGCTGATCGGTTGGCGGGTAAGCCATTTTGGCTTTAACGACTATTTCGGCATTTTCGGTGACGTCACAGGAACTCTGATACTTGATCCAGCCAAGCTGAACGAAGCTAAGGTCGACATCACTATTCCAGTTAGTAAGGTTACCACCGCAAGCGCAGGGCTAACGGGCCATCTGCTGCGCGCTGGCAAGGACGGTGGCAAAGCCGACTTTTTTGGCCCTGCCCCAACCGATGCGAAGTTCGTATCAACGAGCGTCGTCGCCAATGGCACAACCGCCAAAATCACCGGCAATCTGACACTGAACGGCGTCACCAAGCCAGTGGTGCTGGACACCAAATTTTCTGGTGCTGGCAACAACCCGTTTAATCGGAAAGCCACTGTCGGCTTTCACGCAACGTCCGTCATCAAGCGCGGCGAGTTTGGCATCGGCTATGCCGTTCCAATGATTTCGGATGACGTCACATTAGTCATCAGCGTAGCGTTTGAAAAGGCCAGCTAAGCCGTAAAATAATCTCACGCAAAGGCGCGAAGACAAGAAAACTTCTCAGCTTCTTTGTGCCTTTGCGGCTTTGCGTAATAAAATATAATATATCGCTAAATGGCGCATGACGCCCTTGGATTACCCCAAATAGCGCGCGTCAAGGCTGGCCTTCGCCGCGCGATATTCTGCCTCAAGCTGGTCAACAAATTCGGCAACGGTTTTGACAGCTTTGACTGCGCCAATGCCTTGCCCCGAGCCCCAAATGTCTTTCCATGCCTTGGCTTCGCTGTTACCGCCTGAGCCAAAATCCATGGTTGAGATATCGCCCTTGGGCAAATTATTGGGGTCCATCCCTGCCCGCTCAATCGACTGGCGCAGATAATTACCGCTGACGCCGGTGAAGAGATCAGAGTAAACGATGTCTGCCGCCTTCGCCTCGACGATGTTTTCCTTGTAACCGTCGACTGCATTGGCTTCTTTGGTCGCGATGAATGCGCTGCCGATATAGCCGAAGTCAGCGCCCATGGCCTGCGCCGCGAGTACGGAAGCACCGTGCGCAATTGAACCGGAGAGTGCCACAGGACCATCAAACCACTCGCGAATTTCGCGCATCAACGCAAATGGGGAGGTCACGCCTGCATGGCCTCCGGCGCCAGCTGCAACTGGGATCAGGCCATCGGCACCCTTTTCAATCGCCTTATGGGCGAAACGGTCGTTGATCACATCATGCAGGACGATCCCGCCCCACGAATGGACGGCATCGTTCAATTCCACCTGAGCGCCCAGTGACGTGATCGTAAGCGGCACCTGCCATTTCGCGCAGGTTGCGATGTCTTCTTGCAGGCGGTTATTCGATTTATGTACAATCTGATTGACCGCATATGGCGCTGCCGGACGATCTGGATTGTCGCGGTTATGCGCAGCAAGCTCCTCAGTAATCTGGTGCAGCCATTCATCAAGCTGGCTGGCGGGGCGGGCGTTAAGCGCTGGGAACGATCCAATAACGCCGGCCTTGCACTGCGCAATAACTAGCTCTGGCCCAGACACGATGAACAGCGGAGAGCCGATAACAGGAAGCCGAAGATTATCAAAAATTGCTGGAAGTGCCATGCGTCGAATCCCTTTTTAAATTCCTAATTAAAAGCCGGTTAGCCACAGCGCATAGCGACTGTCAAATGCCTGATTTCGTGCACACCTTTCCGTAAGGGAAGTTGGCCCCGCACAGTAAATTTTGCATCATATTTGCACATGTTCGACCTATCGGACCATGTGCCCTAAATGTTTC
>CALGEE010000202.1 GCA_937881525.1 uncultured Sphingomonadales bacterium
AAGCGCCGCCGAGTCTAATAGGAAACAATGGAAAACCGACGGAAATATGTGCTGGACGATCAGTTTGGCTATCTGCTCCGCAGGGTCACCCAGCGGCATCTGGCAATTTTCAACGAAGCAATTCCCGAGGTGACGACGACCCAAGTCGCCGTAATCGCCTGTTTGGTAGAGCTTGGCCCGTTGTCCCAAAACCTGCTGGGCCGGGAAACGGCAATGGATGCGTCGACCGTCAAGGGCGTGGTTTACCGTCTGGCGTGTCAAGGGTTGGTCGCCACCACGCCAGACCCCGAGGACAGGCGCAGGTTGACAGTGACGTTAACGCCTGAAGGAGCCGCCCTTTATGAATCGCGTCTGGCGACCGCTTTCGACATTTCGGACAAGACCCTCGCCCCGCTGAGCGGAAAGATCTGTCTTGATCGACCTTTTGTCAAAACTGGCCCAGGGCCAAAGTTGACATTCAAGGATCACTTTTTTCCTGTGGAATACTGCAAACAACCCGTAGCCTTTGCCTGACAATGCAGGAGGCAAAGATGTCAATCGATCCCTTGTTGCAGCCCTATTGAAGCGCCCCGGGTTTACTGGAGGAGTTTGTGTTCAAATGTTACGCAGCTTTTTGATCTTCGTTCAAGCTTTCATAGAATGCTTCCTCTGCTTCTTGGGGCGGGACGTAGCCGATGGCACTGTGCAGTCGTTCTGAGTTGTACAACCGAACACCAGAACACCCACGTTATCGTAAGCGTTCCTAGGAAAGCACCGTTGGTTCAGCGTGACGGCTCGAAGTTCCATGTATGGACGCTCGCCGTTTGCAAGGGTTTTCTGGACTTGATTTCGACAGGTTGGGTGCGGTCATGTATTCGGCCCTTCGTCGCGACCGACGGCCGCTGGCTGCTATCTGCAAGCCGACCGTGTCACATACGTCGCGCCAACACCGGGTGGGCCAGCCATCGCCCTGACCGGCCCGATCAGCATTGATAATGCGGGCGGCTATATCGGTGGCGGTGGTGGTGGGGGTGCCACCGGCACGTGCCGCCGGAGCCCCAGTCGAGAGCCGGATCGTCACCGCCGCCAATGCCCAAATCGGGCTTGGTGTCGTGGGGGCCGTCGGCACGGTCGGGTCGCAGGTCGCTCCCGCTGTCGCAGAGGCGGAAAACGTCCGAGCTCTCGCGGAGCGGGCCTTCGCTATCCTCGGGCTTGATGGTTGGCTCTCGGCCGCCCTCCCGTGGATCGGCGTGGCCGTATTCGTTGGCGTGATCGTCTACGCTGTGAAAGCGCGAAACGCTCGGATCGAGGATCACCGCACCGGAAAGACCCCGTGATGGGAGCGCTGATTATTTCGTTCTTATCCGGGCTCGGCCGTCGATTCTCCCTTTGGGTCGCGCTGGCGGCTGCTATCGGTTTCGCTGTCTGGGTTTTGATCCGACGGGGCCGCCTTGAAGCCGCGGCCCAGCTGGCGATCCGCCAAGCCGACGCCCGCATCCGGTCGATGCAAATATCCAAGGAAATCCGCCATGAGGTTCAGGATGCTCACCGCACTGATCTTGATCGGCGCGCTGACCGCTGGATGCGCGACGGTCCCGCGCCACCTTCGAAGTGACTGCGACTGGGCGGAGCCAATCCGCCCTTCGCGCAACGATGTTTTATCTGACGGGACGCTGGCCCAGATTGTGGCCCATAACGAGATTGGTGAACGGCTCTGCCAGTGGCGGTCATAAAGCCAACGAGACACGAGAGACAGTAAAATGCCCCCCGCTTTGGTCGAGTGCTGAGCGGGGGGCTTTTTTGCGTTTATGGACCACGATTTGGTCGGGACTAAGCGACTGCCTTCGCCATTCCGTCAGGGTGTCGACCGATAAGTGCCATGGCCTGAGTGGCCGTCATTGCTCCGATTGTGCGCGCCATCCTCGCCGCGATCCACCGATTGCGAGCGCCACCGCTATGCGCGTGACCGCGGTCCACGCCCAAACTGAACGAAAGCGGCAGGACAAGTCTGCCCGCAGCGCTGAAAAACGCTGGTGCCATGCCAGAAAACGGCGGCTTCCTGGTCTGATCCGCCCTATTCCAGCGGCTTGCGCGACCGCAGACGCCGGTCGGGGCGAAAAATGCTTGTCCAGCGGGCAAAATCAGGTGATCTTGACGTCAGTTAGCATGCCACTTGGGGAATGTCGGCTAAGCGGGCCGCGAAAAGGTTGAGTATTTGGAAAGACGCAAACATGAGCCGTTTGCGGCCTGTGATCTGCCGTGAAACTCCAAGTGTTCGGGGGCGCTTAGTCGAAACTTGACACACTTATCGAGAGGGAGACGGCCATGAGCGAGACGCGGTCAAGATCGGGGCGGCAGGCGCGGCAGGCAGAGCGTGCACAAAAAGGTGGCGGTGTTGGCCGACCCTATATTGTGCGCAATATCCCGACCTATGATGTGCTATCAGAGGAAAACTTGATCCGTGTCGAGCGGGCGGCTGACCGGATTTTGGCCGAGACGGGAATCGAGTTTCGCGATGACCCCGAGGTGCTTGAGATGTGGCGCAAGGCGGGGGCCAAGGTTGACGGGCTTTTGGTCAAGTTCGAACCGGGGATGCTGCGCGAAATTCTGCGCTCGGCCCCTGCAGAGTTTACCCAGCATGCGCGCACCGAGGCCAATTCGGTGCGGATCGGCGGCAAGAACGTGGTCTTTTCACCTGCCTATGGCAGCCCCTTCGTGATGGATCTGGACCGGGGGCGGCGGTTTGGGACGCTCGAGGATTTCCAGAATTTCATCAAACTGGCGCAATCCTCCCCCAATTTCCACCATTCGGGCGGCACGATCTGCGAGCCGACTGATATTCCGGTGAACAAGCGGCATCTGGATATGGTGATGGCCCATATCGAGTATTCCGACCGGCCTTTCATGGGATCAGTAACGTCGGAAGAACGGTCGGAGGACAGCATTGAGATGTGCCGCATCCTGTTTGGGCGCGACTTTGTCGATCAGAACTGCGTGATCCTGGGCAATGTGAACGTCAATTCGCCTTTGGTCTGGGACGGCACCATGACCAAATCGCTGCGGTCCTATGCGCGGGCAAATCAGGCGGCGGTGATCGTGCCCTTTATCCTTGGCGGCGCGATGGGGCCTGTCACTAATGCGGGCGCAATTGCCCAGTCTTTGGCCGAAACCATGGCGGGCTGTGCGATCACCCAGTTGGAGCGCAAGGGCGCCCCAGTGATTTTCGGCAATTTCCTGTCCTCGATGTCGTTGCGCTCGGGCAGTCCTACCTTTGGAACGCCGGAACCTGCCGTGGGCTCCATGGTGATTGGTCAGTTGGCGCGGCGGTTGAACCTGCCCCTGCGCTGCTCGGGCAATTTCACCACCTCAAAGCTGACGGACGCCCAAGCGATGATGGAAGGCACCATGTCGATGCTGTCTGCCATTCATTGCGGGGCGAATTTCATCCTGCATTCAGCGGGCTTCCTCGATGGGCTTCTCAGCATGTCGTATGAGAAGTTCATGCTGGATGCCGATCTGTGCGGGGCGCTGCATTCCTATCTCGATGGGATCAAGATCGACGACGATCAATTGGCCGTCGATGCCTTTGCCGAGGTGGGCCCTGGCAACCATTTCTTTGGCTGTTCACACACCATGGCGCATTATGAAACCGCGTTTTGGGACAGCGATTTGTCAGACAACGAGCCCTTTGAAAAGTGGGAAGCGGCGGGATCAACCGATGCCGCGACGCGGGCTAATGCGCTTTGGAAAAAGCGGCTAGCCGAGTATCAGGCCCCAGCTTTGGACGAGGGCATCCGCGAGGGGGTTGCACGACTTTATCGAAGGGCGCAAGTCCGGCATGGCGGACGCTTGGTATTAGGAAAAAGGGATGTGTCCAAGGTTGGATGCGGTGTTTGATGCTCCTATGTTTGTTAATGGGCGCTTCTGGGGTGTTTGGGCGCGCAAAGTTCACGATAGAACTCGGGAACAATATAGCGCTTCAAGCACCGCGTGATCTCGCGTTTGCTCTTGCCTTGGGCGGTACGTTTGATCACATAGATCTTTGTGGCTTCGTGATCGCGCATTCGGGTGATAGCAATGCGGTAGAGGGCGGCATTGGCTTGGCGGTTACCGCCGCGGTTCAGGCGCATTCGAATGGTTTTGCCGCTTGAGGCGGGGATTGGGCAAACCCCGCAGAGTTTGGCTAGAGCCGCCTCGGATTTGATCCGCTCGGGGTTGTCACCGATGAGAATTAGCATTTCAGCTGCCGTCATTGTCGAAATTCCATGGGAACACATCAAACTGGGCGCCTTTTCGCTGACTATACGTTCGAGCTCTTGCCCGTGGGCTTGGATTTCCTCGTG
>CALGEE010000203.1 GCA_937881525.1 uncultured Sphingomonadales bacterium
ATGCCTTGCCGATCTTTCACACCCATGGCTTGTTCGTGGCCACCAATGTGTCGCTGATGGCCGGGGGGACGATGATCTTTCTGCCCGGCCTGAACATGGACGACATGATCCGGCTGATGCCCCAGGCCACGACAATGATGGGCGTGCCGACATTCTATACGCGGCTGCTGGATGACCCGCGCTTCACGGCCAGCCTGACCGCGCATATGCGGCTGTTCATCTCTGGTTCTGCCCCGCTTTTGGCGGAAACCCATGTGCAATTCGAAAAACGGACCGGTCATCGCATCCTTGAACGGTATGGCATGACCGAAACGAACATGCTGACCTCCAACCCTTATGAGGGCGAACGGCGGGCAGGGACCGTGGGCCTGCCCCTTGCGGGGGTGGACTTGCGCATTGCCGATCCCGAAACGGGCGCAGCCTTGCCGCAGGGCGAGACTGGCATGATCGAGGTGCGCGGCCCCAATGTCTTTCAGGGGTATTGGCAGATGCCCGAGAAAACCGCCGCCGAATTCCGGTCTGACGGGTTCTTCATGACAGGCGATCTGGGGCTGATCGACGACAAAGGCTATGTCAATATCGTCGGGCGCGCCAAGGACCTGATCATTTCGGGCGGCTATAACATCTATCCCAAAGAGGTAGAGCTGGTGCTGGACGACATGCCCCAGATACTGGAAAGCGCCGTGATCGGCCTGCCGCATGCGGATTTCGGCGAAGCGGTTGTTGCGGTGCTGGTTGCCACCGAACAGGCCCCTGACATTGCCCAGATCGAAAAGGCGTTGCAGGATAAACTGGCCCGATACAAGCAGCCCAAGGCCTATATCGTGGTGCCTGAACTGCCGCGCAACAACATGGGCAAGGTCCAGAAAGCGGCGCTGCGCAAGCAATATGAAACCAAATTCAAAGAGGCCGCCCTATGACCACATCAAGAACCGTTGTCTTTGACGCCCCCGGAGGCCCCGAGGTGATGAAAATCGTCGAACGTCCGGTTGGCGATCCGGGACCAGGCGAAGTGCGCATCAGGCATCATGCCTGCGGGTTGAACTATATCGATATCTATCAGCGATCCGGTGTGTATCCACTTGCGCTGCCGCACGCCCTTGGGATGGAAGGGGCCGGCGTGGTCGAGGCTGTTGGCGCTGACGTCACGCATCTGTCACCAGGGGATCGCGTGGCCTATGCCGCGGCGCCGCCGGGTGCCTATTGCGATCTGCGGGTGATGAAAGCCACACAAGTTTGCCGTTTGCCCGATAGTATCGATTTTCGCACCGGTGCGGCAATGATGTTGCAGGGGCTGACGGTGGAATACCTGTTCCACCGTACCGTGCCGCTGAAGGCGGGCGATACTGTCCTGTTTCACGCCGCGGCGGGGGGGGTCGGCCTGATTGCCTGCCAATGGGCGCGGGCGCTTGGGATCCGGCTGATTGGCACCGCTGGCAGCGATGAAAAATGCGCACTGGCCCGCGACTATGGCGCGTCAGAAGTCATCAATTACGAGACAGAGGATTTCGTTGCCCGCGTCCGCGACATCACCGACGGGCGCGGCGTTGACGCTGTCATGGATTCAATCGGCAAGTCCACGTTCGAGGGATCACTGGACTGTCTGCGGCCGGTTGGCATGATGATCAGCTATGGCAATGCCTCGGGCAAGGTGCCGCCGTTCGATCTGGGTATTCTGGGGGCCAAGGGTTGTCTGCAACTGACCCGGCCAACGATTTTCATGCATATCGCGGAACGTGAAAAATGCCAGTCGATGGCATCGCATCTGTTCGACATGGTCGAGAGCGGCAAAATCAAAATCCACATCGGGCAAGATTTCGCATTTGAAAACGTCGTGCAGGCGCATCGCGAGATGGAAGCGCGCACAACAACCGGAAGCTCTGTTTTGACGCTTTGATCCACAGGCACGCGTTCCTTTTCGTGGCCATCTTCTTGGCCGCGTCTTGCGCGATCAGGCAAACCGGCCGAACCGACACAGGGCCAAACCCGGTCTTGACCGACGATGGCGCAGCGGCGGGGTTGTCTATTTGTTCAACAACAGTATCAATCAGGGCGAATGACCTGATGCGGAGCAATACAAAATGACCCCACAATCAGTGCCGGATGCCGTATTCCATACGCGTGTGCGCAACCCCGATCTTGCCGGCGACAATCCGTTTGAATGGAAACAGCTTTCGACCAGTGATGTGTTCGCTGGAAAACGTGTTGTGGTCTTTGCCTTGCCCGGTGCCTTTACCCCAGCCTGTTCGGAAAGCCACCTGCCAGGGTATGAACGGCTCTATGATGCCTTCGTGGCACAAGGCGTGGACAGCGTTGTCTGCGTGGCTGTCAACGATGCTTTCGTCATGTTCCAATGGGCCAAATCCCAGAATATCCAGCATGTGTTCATGTTGCCCGATGGCAATGGAGAGTTCACGCGCAAGATGGGCATGTTGGTGGACCGGTCTGCGCAAGGTATGGGCATGCGCAGCTGGCGCTATTCCATGCTGGTCGAAAATGGTGACATCACAAAACTGTTCGCCGAGCCGGGGCTGCGTGACAATCCACCCGGCGTGCCGATGGCGGTTTCGTCGGCAGAAACGATGCTGGACTACCTGCAAAACAGTTCCGTTTGACCGGCATGATCGTAGTCCGCAGTTTCGCTAGGATGATCGGTTGCGACGATCCATGCTGCAACACCTGCGCGGACTTTGATGCCGTCTGGATTTGGGTTAGGCTGAACCAGAATGTGGAATTGGCATGAGCAACACTGATCATTGGAACGAGGTCTATACCACAAAGACTGAGACTGAGTTGAGTTGGCATCAGGATGATCCCTCTGTTGCAATCAACTTGATGAGAAAGGCGGGTCTGAATACCGGCTCCGCCGTCATCGATATCGGGGCGGGAACGTCTCGCGTGATGGAACGGCTGCTAGATCTTGGCATGCGTGATCTTTCGGCGCTGGATCTGTCAGAAAGCGCGCTAGCCGCCGCCCGCGCCCGGCTAGGAGAGCGCGAAAAATCGGTGAAATGGATCGTCGAGGATATCACCAAATGGGAACCAACACAGGTTTACGACATCTGGCATGATCGTGCTGTGTTTCACTTCCTTGTCAATCCTGAGGACCGGATTGCCTATTTGCAGCGGCTGTCGCAAAGCATCGTTCCAGACGGACATGTGATCATTGCAACTTTTGCAATGGATGGCCCGGAAAAATGCAGCGGTCTTGCGGTCGCGCGGTACAGTCCGACCACCCTTGCACAGACCTTGGGGTCAGACTTTTCGCTTATGGCCCATCAATTTTATGTGCATCAGACCCCTTGGGGCAATCCGCAGTCGTTTCAATACAGCCTGTTTCGCAGGGTCAACTGATTGGCGCCTGCCCGTCGATCGGGGCTGTTCAGCATGCACAGCGCCCATCACCCATTGCCACAACCTGCCTGACCCCAAACAGACGAGTGCCTTGTCAAATCGGTGGTGCTGCGCGCGCTCTTACCAATTGACTGGCGGTGACCCTTTCACGATGGATCATATAAAGGCCCGCGCCGATGATGATCGTGATGCCGGTCAGCGTCAAAGTATTTGGGAAATCGCTGAACACCAGATAGCCCAGCAAAGTGGCCACCGGCAGTTCCAGATATTGCAAAGGGGCCAGCGTCGCCGATGGTGCCAATGACAGCGCATAGGTCATCATGATATGGCTGATCGTCGCAAAGAACCCGACCCCGAACAGCCAAAGCCATGCAATCCCTTCGGGCCAGACCGGATCAAGCAGTGACGATCCTGTTCCTTGGGCCAGCACCATCACCGGCAAGCACATCAGGCTGGCGATCAGGCCAGTGTGGAATTGCAACGTCACAGGATGCATCCAGCGTGACAGTCCGCGCGTTACAAGGATGTAGAACGCAAACCCCACAGCCGTGCCGAGGGGAAACAAGGCCACCGCACCAAATGCCGCAAAGCTTGGCTGAATGACGAGTAACACGCCGATAAATCCGACCAATGCGGCCCAGACACGGCGCGGCCCGACATCTTCGCCAAAATAATATTTCCCAACTAGCAGCACGATGAAGGGTGCCACGAACACGATCGCCAGCGCATCGGCCAGTGGCATGACGCTTATGGCGGCGATAAAGCAAAAGGTCGAGACCAGCAAAAGCGCCGCGCGAAAGACCAGCGCGAGCCATAGGCCGTGTGCAACCCGCAACGACAGCCCCATGATCCAGACAAACGGCGCCATCAGCCCGCATTGCCCGATAAAGCGCGCAGCGGTGATTTGTCCGACCGGTACGCTATCTGCTGCCAGCTTTGCCGCGACATCCAATAATGGCGCCGTCAGGCAAAACCCCAACATGAGGGCAACGCCTGCAAGGATGCGGTCCGTGGATGGCGTTGATAAGGAAGTGTCAGTCATGCATTACGCTTAGGATGTCGTTTCATATGCGTCCAGTCGGAAGTGCGATTGGTGATGGTATTCGCAAAACACGGTTGAGTGTCGTCGGCACCAGCAGCCACGTTTGCATCATGCGTTTCTTTCAGCGGTTGCCAACATCCCGCTGGCCAGTTCATCAGCCACGATCACGGTGCCGCAATAGCAAGACCCAAACCTGCGCGGGCCTGCAGCCGCATCGCCGATTGTCGCGCAAAGCCGGCGGGCATCATGCCGCAGCGGAACTTGATGGTGGTGGTCAGTTTCAAGCTTTACGTTTAAATAAGGTATACTTTGATTCACTTATTGTGCGCTGACGGTTGAATCCCTCAGCAAAAAAAACTGGAAAGAGGCCGCATTGACCAACCCAAACGCAGTTCTGATTGATCGTCACCCCGGGCGATCCACCCAAACACTTGGCCTTGCCAAAGAAATCGGCACTGACCCGGCTCTTATTCATGAGCCGTCGGTGGGCGTCGTTGGGACCAAAGGCGATAGCCAATGCTATCTGGGGGTTGCGGCTAAGGTCGAGGCGATCCACGAAGCCTTTCGGTCACGGATCGGAACGGGGCCAGATCAGCTTCGGTTCAGGTTGGTTCAGCCGGAATTCACCATCGCGACATCAGATGGCATGCGCAATGGCACACCGGAAATGCGCTACTCGCTGATCGGACGCGAAGTCACCCAAGACGCTTTGTGTGAACATTTCAGCGCGACCGGACTGGCAGGCACAATTGCGGTTGTTGCATGCGACAAACCACCTGTCGGCACGCTTGCAGCGATGCTTGAACATAACCTGCCGTCGATCATCATGTCTGACGGTCCAATTCATCCCGGTGTTGATCCCAAAACCGGCGAAAAACTGGATATCGTTACCGCTTTTCAGGCAGCAGGGCATCCAGACCCTGAATATCGCCACCACATCGCCTGTCATGCGTGCCCCGGCTTTGGCAGCTGTGGCGGTATGTTCACATACAACACCATGCAAACCTTTATTGGTGTGCTTGGCATGCAGCCATTGCACATGGTGGCACCACCGTCCGATGATGCACGCCGGTTGACAGAGTTCCCCAATGAACTGGTAACGTTGCTGGCCAAGATGATCGAAACGGATCTCAGGCCCCGCGATATCGTTGGGCGGGATTCCTTGCGCAATGCAACGATTGTCGCGATGGCGATCGGCGGGTCAACCAACGCGCTGTTGCACGCGCCAGAGATTGCCCGCGCCGCAGGCTTTGCCGAATTTTGGAAAGACATCATGACGCCGGAGGAGTTTAATCACCTGTCGCAACATGTTGTTCCGGTCCTGACCAATGCACGGCCTTATGGCAAATATTCCATGGTCGATATTGATCAGGTCGGCGGTGTGCAGGTGATCGTGCGCGAATTGCTTGAAGCGGGTCTGCTGAACGGCGAAACAATGACCTGTACAGGTGAAACATTGGCTGAACAGGTCGCACGTCTTGGCGCAAAACAGGCCGATGGCGATGTCATCTATTCCGTAAAAGCCCCATTCAAGCCGACAGGTGGTCTGCGGATGCTTGGCGGCAACCTGTCACCTGACTTTTCCGCAATCCTGAAGCTGGCTGGCGTCGAAGGTGGGCTGGAAAACAACCTGTTCCGCGGCAAGGCCCGCGTGTTTGACGGTCAGCAATCCCTGTTGGATCTGTTGGACCAGACCCCCGAGGTATTGCAGGACAACGATATGATCATTGTCCGATATGAAGGCCCAAGCGGCGCACCGGGGATGCCTGAAATGCTGGATCCGACTGCACGCATTACAACATTATGCCGCGAGCGCGGTATTGTTGTCGCACTGATGACGGATGCACGGTTCTCTGGCGGCTCGATTGGTTTGGTAATCGGCCATGTCGGGCCTGAAGCCGCGCTCGGCGGACCGATTGCATTTGTCGAAAATGGCGATGAAATCCTGGTTGATCTCAATATTAATCAGATCAACTGTACGCCGTTGAATGATCCGGACATTCTCGCTGCGCGCAAGCGCGCTTGGGATGACGCAGTCGCAAACAATGGGGGCTTTCACCCCAGTTTGCCTGCCGCTGACACACGGTTGTTGCAACGCGCACGGCATATGGCGGTCCCGGCGATCAACGGGGCGGGTTTGCACCCGCATCGCACTGTCTGGGTCCGCAATCCCCGTGACGCCACGCCATCCGGCTTTGCCCCACATAACAAGTTTCGGACCTGAGACATCCGGTATTTTCACAGGTGCCGGCATTGTCTTGGCCACTGAGCTGAAGCAGCCCGATATTATCGAACGGGCCATGACATCTGGATCGAGCATGGCTGTTGCGATGGCCATGATCGCACCCGCCGCCTGCGTTTCACAATCGGCCTGATGTGTGAAAACCCCGTGCATGTTATGCACGGATCGCAGGTGACGGGTGATTTGGAAATTTGTATTCTGTCAGAGACCAACGTTTTTCATTGATGTGATGGTCTCTGACAAACACGAAGCAAGCGATTCAGGCAGCGATGACCGCGCGGATGGGTTCGCCACGATCACCTTCCGTAAGGTTTTTGGCTACCGGAAAGCGCTGGCCGTTTGGAAATCAGTCATCGTCACGATCGTCATTCCGGTCATCGTCATGATCGTCATTCCGGTCATCATCAGAATCGTCATTCCGATCATCGTCACGATCATCATTCCCGTCGTCATTCCGATCGTCATCGCGGCCATCATAGCGGTCGTCATTCTGGTCGTCGCCGCGGTCATCATCACGATTATTATCGTCGTTATCATCGTTATCGTCGTTATCATCGCGATCTTCTCTGACATTGCTGTTTCGCCGAGCAATCTCGCGAATATTGTCTTCATATTCGGCCTGGCTTTCGGTTTCAGATCGTTGGCTGACAACAGAGCCGTCAGCGTTGGACAGTCTAACTTCCAGCTTGCTAAAGCTCGGTCCATAGGCTTCAATTTCGGTGCGTAGAAAGCCGCGCGACACCTCGAAATGTGTATAGCCTTGGGCAAACAATTCTTGAATCTTGGCATCCACAAAGTCTTGTGCAATCGCTGGGCTTGCCATCATCGCGAATGAAAATAGGGCGGAGGTCATTTTCAGTTTCGTCATTTTCGATCCCTTTACGTCGGATGTTGGATTCATTGTTCACGCTGAACCGTCTGCTATCTGTCAACTCAGGCTTGGCGATGGGGCTAAGATGATCGAAGCTAGGATAAGTTCCTATTGGACGCAGGCTTGCATAGGGCCTGCTTTGCCAACATAAACTAAAGTCATACAAAGCCGAGAAGGCCCAAAAAAATTGGAC
>CALGEE010000204.1 GCA_937881525.1 uncultured Sphingomonadales bacterium
GAAGAAACTCGCGCCCACTCGCCTTTGGCTGCTGAAATTGCAGATGCCTACATTGCTGCAATTGAAAGTGAAGGTGGTTTCTTGGCCAAATTCGAAGTTGAATTTGTCAATCAACGCAACCGCGTGATGGGTTTGGATTGATTTAAACCAAACGGGAATGGGGGGGGGGCGATAGCCCCCCTTTTTTTCATATATTAGGGTCTTGGGAGTTATCGGATGAATGATCGCAGTGTTTCGCGATCGGGCACTTTGAGTGCCCGAATGTTTGCTTGGATTGTTATCGGGACCTTAGTGGCGTTTTTTGTTAATAATGTTTTGCTTGTCGCGTTTAATTTTCCTCCCATTGGGTTTGGAAATGACAGTGAGGGAAGCAATATGATCCAACTGGCCATTTATGGCGCTGGAGTTATTTTTGGTATTGGTAAAGTGTTTTCTCACTCAGAGGACACCTTGCGTCAAGATGCAGAGCTTGTGACAAACATTAACCGCACGATCATTCGGATTTGTTTTTGGATTGTTTTATTAACGGGCGTTGCAGACGCTCTTTTGGCCTTTATGCGCGTTGAAAATCTACTGATATATTTCGTAGATAAGAAAACAGTAGCAAGTTTGGGCTTTCCTAATTTTGTCGTGCCCTACGTTCATGCGCCGTTGATGGTGCTTGGGGTTGTGCTTGGACTTTATACGCGAACACTTGGTTTTTTCTGGCTGGCACTAATGATTGTAGCCGCCGAATTAATGATCGTGCTAACGCGCTTTGTCTTTTCTTATGAGCAGGCCTTGATGGGCGACTTGGTGCGCTATTGGTATGCCGCTTTGTTCTTATTTGCCTCGGCCCATACGCTTTATGACGAAGGTCACGTGCGCGTTGATTTACTTTATGCCAATTTTGCGCGACGTACAAAAGGCTACACCAATTCTATTGGGTCTTTGGTCTGGGGTATTTCGACTTGTGTAGTGATTTTATTTATCGGCATGGGATCGAAGCAATCGATCATAAATAGCCCACTCGCGGTTTTCGAAGTGACACAAGCAGGAAATATTGGTATGTTTATTAAGTATCAGATGGCCGCTTTTCTGGCAATTTTCGCTGGCACAATGCTAATTCAATTTGTGTCATATTTCCTTGAGTCTATTGCCGATATCAGAAATGAACCTGGCGCACGCGTCACCGCAGCCGTTGTCCAGTGAGGTAAATCATGGAACTTTTCTTTTTACTTGTCTTAGTCGTTCTGATGATCACCGCCTTGGGCTCGGGCTTTCCAGTGGCTTTTGCTTTGCCGGGCGCAGCAGTAATATCGGTTGGACTTGCAGCTGCAACGGGCATGATCTTTACGGGTAATCCTGATGCCTATTTCCATACAGGCGGGCCCTATCAGTGGCTTTCGGCTGGTGTAACCAACCTGCGCGGAGTTTATTGGGAAGTCGAGCGCGACACGTTGATCGCTATTCCCCTGTTTATTTTCATGGGCATCATGCTTCAGCGCTCTAAAATCGCCGAAGATTTGCTAATGACTATGGCACAACTATTTGGCCGGGTTCCAGGGGGTTTGGGTATTTCGGTGGTTTTCGTGGGCGCTATTTTAGCCGCTACGACGGGGATCGTGGGAGCGACTGTGGTGGCCATGGGCCTGATCTCACTTCCTGCCATGTTACGCAATAACTATTCAAAAAGCTTGGCATCGGGAACAATCGCAGCTTCCGGTACTTTGGGCCAGATAATTCCGCCCTCAATCGTATTGATCATTTTGGCCGACCAATTGGGTTCCGCTGCTGATCAGGCTGGTACCATACGTAAGTTGTTGTATAAAGATGCTACCGGCGAAGTGAATATGCCATCTTTCTTTGATGTAACATCAACTTCTGCGGGCGAGATGTTTTTAGGTGCCCTTGTGCCCGGCTTGTTGCTTGTAGCGCTTTATATGATTTACATTTTGGTTTTTGCCATCTTTAACCCTTCAAAAGCACCCTCCGTACCTTACGAGGGCGACTACGATAGCGGCTTTTGGATTAAGGTTTTCACCTCTCTTGTGCCACCACTTGCACTTATTTTTTTGGTGCTTGGCTCGATCATTACAGGCATTGCAACGGTAAACCAAGCGGGTGCGATTGGGGCTGCCGGTGCGCTTACGATGGCAGGCTACCGGCTCTATGAGGGGCATAAGTCCACATATTATCCCGTTATGCTTGGGCTGATATCCTTGGTTCTCTTGACCATTAGTTTGTCAAACTTCCCGATGAATGCAAAGAATATCACAAATGGATCAGATTTGTTTGGGATCTTGCTTGGTACGTTTGCGACAGGCCTTTTGGTAGTTTCACTGGTTTGGAGTTCAGTGCGGGCCTTTCGTATTGACGACAGCTTGCGCACTGTGATGATGGAGACAGCCAAGACAACTTCGCTTGTCTTTATCATCTTGCTAGGTGCGGCAATGTTGACGGCAGCCTTCCGTGCCTTTGGTGGAGAGGAGATCGTTCGCCATTTCCTGGTGACTTTGCCAGGTGGCTTTTGGTTCCAATTCTTCGTTGTTATGGCAGTTATCTTCGTCTTGGGGTTCTTTTTGGACTTTATCGAAATTGCGGTTGTGGTAGTGCCAATTGTTGCACCAATCTTGCTGGCCAATCCTGAGGCTAATGTTACGGCCGTTTGGCTTGGTGTTATGATAGGTTTGAATATTCAAACATCATTTTTAACACCGCCCTTCGGCTTTGCACTGTTCTATCTACGTGGTGTTGCCCCAGCGATAGTGCGTACGGTTGATATATATAAGGGTGTCGTACCCTTTATCGGCCTGCAGCTAATGGCATTGGTCATTGTTGCCTTAATGCCATCCTTGGTAAATTATCTGCCAAATCGGTCAAGTCTTTTGGCGGAATCTTCGCCCCCACCGCGCAATCCAAGGCTGCAATATTGCTTGGATGAATATAATCATGGTTTTGCCAAAGATTTTGGAGCGGATTTGCGCGCAAATCTTTCGCCTTTGGCCTCGCTTGAGGCAAAAGATTTGCCAAAGTCGGTGGCTAAATTCATGCAAGAGGGGGTTAAAGGCCTTGATGCAACATATGCAGCACTTGACGCTATCTTTGTAGCTGAAGACGCTATTAATAATTCTGCCGGCGCTTATAGGCCCGTCTTGACCCAAGTGCGGAAAGTCGAAAAAGAAATCAGACTACTTGAAAGCGAAAATCAGCGCGATGCGCAGGCGATTTCGCGAATGTCAACGGCCGAAAGTAACGCGGCCCGTTTGGCACAGTTGCAGGGAGCAATTGCTGGAAATGAAGCCAAGATTGCTGAGTTCCGCTTACAGATCCCAAATGACTGGAAAAGTACGTTTGGCGCGTTTCACGATATTTTGAATACTGAAGAAAAAGCTCGCAGTGATTATCGTCGCCTTGCAGATAATACTTATGG
>CALGEE010000205.1 GCA_937881525.1 uncultured Sphingomonadales bacterium
TTTAATCAGCTATTTCAGGTTCAAGTCGGATTTGGGTCCCCGTTGATAGCATCGGTTAATTACATTATTGCTTCTATATAACGAGGGGGGAACATGTGATCGTTTAGTCGGCCGGAGGAGTGGCCACCCGATAAGTGGACAATTCGACCAAACTCTTTGTAACGAGTTGCAAAATCTAATCATGAGTGTCGCACTGTCTAGCTAAATTGGGCGCGAAGCGGACGGCAACATTTGGGCCGAAAGTGGACTGTCCGGTTTTGGCTAAGCGGCGCCACGATGACGCTTGATTTCTCCCACCGTTGCTGCCATCAAATTCTGATAACGTTCACAACAAAGCTCTGGAGTCGGTTTGATGCGGTTAAGGGGATCGATGGCACTGATGGCCTTCGTGTCGGCAGGATGTGTTTCGGCGGTAACGCACCCACTGACTGCGAAGCCGGTGGCGCCTTCTGCTGCGACTACTGCAAATGTTGCCAACTGGCCAGCGGCCCAAAGTCCCGCGGCGATTACCGATAAAAAAACCGAAGAAGCAATAACGGCGTTGATTTCAAAAATGACGCTGGAGCAGAAGGTCGGTCAAATAATTCAGGCTGACATCAGCGCAATCACGCCTGAGGATCTAAAGACATATCCGCTTGGCTCTATCCTTGCGGGCGGTAATTCCGGACCTTATGGCGACGAACGCGCCGACGCTGCAAAATGGGCGCAGCTGGTTAGTGCGTTTCGCGATGAATCACGTAAATCAGGCGCTGGCGTGCCCATATTATTTGGCGTCGATGCGGTGCATGGGCATTCAAACCTGCCGCAGGCAACCATCTTTCCGCATAATATCGGACTTGGCGCGGCCCGCGATGTCGACTTAATTCAAAGCATTGGCAAAGCAACAGCAGCTGAGATTTCAGGCAGCGGGATTGAATGGACTTTTGCGCCAACGCTCGCTGTACCACAAGATTTGCGCTGGGGCAGAACATATGAAGGCTATTCCTCCGATCCTGCGCTGATTGCGGCTTATGCCGGTGCGATGACCACTGGCTTGCAAGGCAATCTTGTCGCGGGTGCACCACTGGACGCCTCGCATGTTGCCGCAACTGCCAAACATTTCCTTGCGGACGGCGGCACAATGGACGGCCGCGACCAAGGCGATGCCCAGATGACCGAAACCGAACTGGTCGCAAAACATGCGCAGGGCTATCCCGCATCTATCAACGCAGGCGCACTGACCGTTATGGCGAGCTTCTCAAGCTGGAACGGGGTGAAGCATCATGGCAATGCCTCTCTGCTGACCGATGTCTTGAAGAACCGGATGGGCTTTGCCGGGCTGGTTGTTGGCGATTGGAATGGTCATGGCCAAGTCGCGGGCTGCTCCGCGACCGACTGCGCTGCGGCCATTAACGCCGGGCTTGACCTGTTCATGGCGCCTGACAGTTGGAAGGGGCTATTTGCATCGACGCTGGCAGCGGCGCGGGATGGCCGGATCTCCGCCGCGCGGTTGGACGATGCGGTGCGGCGAATAGTGCGCGTGAAATACAAACTTGGCCTCATGGGCGATACGCCGACTGTGCGGGGGCAAACATCTTTGGTTGGCAAGCAAGAGCATCTAGATCTTGCGCGTGAGGCGGTGTCAAAATCACTGGTACTACTCAAGAATGATGACGGCGTTCTGCCCATCCGCAATGGCAGCAATGTCCTGATCGCCGGTTCCGGCGCGGACAATATGTCGATGCAGGCCGGCGGCTGGACGATTAGCTGGCAAGGCACGGACACCACTGCCGCCGATTTTACCAACGGTCAGACGATTGGCCGTGCGATTTCGGAAGCGGTTAAAACCGGCGGCGGTGCGGCCAATATTTCAGCATCGGGCATTTTTGAAAAGAAGCCAGATGTAGCGATCATTGTCCTTGGCGAGAAACCTTATGCCGAGTTTGAAGGCGATGTGCCAAACCTCGCATTCCGGCCCCAGCCTGCCGAAGAGGAGATGTTAGCGCGGTTTAAGGCGCAGAATATTCCTGTTGTGGTCCTGTTCCTATCTGGACGGCCAATGTTTACGGGCAAGCTTATCAACCAAGCCGACGCTTTTGTGGCTGCATGGTTGCCGGGCACGCAAGGCCGTGGTGTCGCCGATGTGCTGATCGCTGGCGCAGATGGAAAGGCAACGCGTGACTTCACTGGAAGATTGCCTTTTAGTTGGCCAGCGGACGCGCGGTCACCGATTGATGCACCGCTTTTTCCGCTGGGCTATGGCCTCGATTACACGCAATCTAACAAAATTCCTCCGGTTAACGAAGACCCGCGCGTAGATATGTCATCGCTAACCATCGCCACGCAATATTTCGTCCGTGGTAAGGTTCCCGCACCTTGGAATTTGCAGATGGACGGTTCGATTAGCGCGCGGGCCGTCGATGTGTCCGCACAGGAAGATGCGCGTCAATTCACTTGGAACGCCGATGGTGCGTTTGTTGTCAACGGGCCTGCTGTCGACTTGAGCAAGCCGTTGAAGGAAGACTGGTCGCTGCTGATCGACTGGAGAATTGATCAGCCAGCGACTGGGCCAGTGATGCTGTCCTTTGGTGGCGCGGCGCTTAACATTCAAACCAGTATGCGTGCGTTGCCCATAGGGGTACCTGCACAAACCCGCATTCCGCTGCGTTGCTTTGCCGCAGCTGGTGCGAAATTGGACGCTGTCGGTTCCCCGATCCGTATGCAGGCGGCAAAAGGCTTTGTTGCGATAATCCGCAACGTTCATATTGAAACGACAAAAAAAGGCGCGTCCTGCCCCGGCAAAATGCGCTAAAACCAAGGGAGAGAGAAGATGGCATTGGCACCCGGCGCATCTGCGTCAGAAGGTAATGGCGATAGCCATATCGACGCACCGCAATTGCAACTGTTCGTGATGGGGCTATTCTTCATCTTCGGCGGCATCACCAGCCTCAATGATGTTATCATCCCGAAGTTAAAAGAGCTGTTTACGCTCAATTATACGCAAGCGATGCTTGTGCAGTTCTGTTTCTTTGCCGCTTATGCCGTGGTTGGTATTCCCGGCGCGCGGCTCGTTAAAAAAATCGGGTATATGCGCGGCGCAGTTGCCGGCCTTTTAACGATGATGGCTGGGTGTCTGTTGTTCATTCCAGCAAGCCAGACCGCAACTTATGGCGTCTTCCTCTTCGCATTGTTTGTGTTGGCAAGCGGAGTGGTGATCGTCCAAGTAGTTTCTAACCCCTTGATCTCCATGCTTGGTAAGCCTGCAACAGCGCATAGCCGCCTAACCTTTGCGCAAGCGTTCAATTCGCTTGGCACCACTATTTTCCCTCTCGTTGGCTCCATCCTTATCCTAGGTAGCCTCGCCACGGTAACCGCTGACCAACTATACGGTGTGGAGCTTGACGCGTATCGTACTGCAGAAAGCCAAGCAATTGTGAATGGCTATTTGGGTATTGCGGTCGCATTGGCGATAGTTGCCGCAGTGGTATGGCTGTTTCGCAATGTGCTGAAAGGCGAAAAGCATGAAGCGAGCGAAGGACTGGCCGGGCTGGACCTGCTCAAGCGGCCTCGTTTCGGCTTCGGTGCTTTGTGCATTTTCCTATATGTCGGTGCCGAAGTCGCTATTGGCTCGCTCATCGTCAATTACTTAATGCAAGACCATGTCATGGCGCTACCGGAGCAGGACGCTGGCAAGCTTATTGGCCTATATTGGGGCGGCGCGATGGTTGGTCGGTTCATCGGCTCTGCGGTGCTGCGTGTCCTTAGCCCAGGTAAGGTGCTAGCGTCTGTGTCGGTCGCCGCAATCGCGCTGCTGATCTTTTCTGCACAGAGCACGGGCGATGTCGCTGGCTATTCCTTGCTGGCCGTGGGCCTGACCAATGCGATCATGTTCCCAACCATATTCACGCTGGCGTGTGAAAAGCTCGGGTCACGCGCGGCCGACGGTTCCGGCATAATCAACGTTGCGATTGTGGGTGGCGCCGTTGTTCCGCTGCTCACCGGCATGATCGCTGACTTGACCGGAAGTCTGGCTATCGCGTTTACGTTACCGATGGTTTGCTACGCGATCATCGCGGCATTCGGTATCTATGCGCGTAAGGCTGCCTGACCGCTCCCATGCTGGCGTGGCATCGTTGCCAACAACAGGCACGCGATGACCGCCAGCCCCGCTAGCAACAGAAACAGGCTGCCAAAGCCATGAGTGGGCACCAAAGCCAGGGTCAGCCATGGCATGATGAGCGATGGCACGGTGTTCGTCAGGTTGAAAATGCCCAAATCCCTTCCGCGCGTTTGAGGGCGGGGGAGCACCCTCAAGGTCTGGCTTGAGTGCAGCGCCAGAAAAAGGCTGCTCGCCAAGCCAAAGACCACATAGCCGGCAATGGCGATCGGTAAAGATGACGAAACCGACATGATGATCAGTCCGGCCGAAGCTGCCGCTGCCCCACAAATGAGCGGGAGAATGGGATGATTTGAAAGGTCAGACCAGCGGCCGACCGCTAATGCTATAAAGACAGCTAAACCCAGAACGAGCGCAAAGATATTGGCGGCATCATTTTCGCCGAAATCAGGATCGACGCTGCGGAACCATAAAAGGAGAAACGCAAATAATGAGGCTTCCGCAATTTGTACTAATAAACGCGCGGCCCACATTCTGACGGCTGGCTGGTGCGCTATCGGGCTGTGCACCGCATCCGCTTTTTCATCGACCGTCTGGGACGTTAAGTCCGGCATCGATCTCGGTTTGCCGAAGACTAGAACGGGGCTGACCATGGCCACAACCAACAGCGCGATGACGACTTCACGGTAGCCGGACGGTACAACACCGGTCATTGTTACAAACGCACCGGAAAGCGCTCCCAACGCAGGCGCCAGCGCCAATAGTCCGCCGAGGAAGCCCTTTTGAGAATCTGGTATGCTGTCACCAGCCCACGCGCTCAACGGCGCGAGCATCATGTTCAGGCCGATCTGCCAGAGAATGATGATCGCAATCAACGCCGCGGCACTCGTGGCATAAGGCGTCGTCAGCAGTAAAGCAGTCGACAAGCCTAACCCTGCCCATATCCAAGGGCGTCGTTTACCAGTTTTATCACTGGCCCAGCCAAACCCGATATTGGATAAGCTTGCGGCAATTGCGCCCAGAAACGCTGCCATCGCCAACATGCCTAGGGCACCATTGCCTGCAATGTCGGTGGCACGTAGCGGCAGCAAGATCGTCAGAAACGGCATATAGGCCACAGCGCCGCCAGCTGCGGCCAGCGTGTATAGATACATGAACGAGGCCGATTGTCGGCCACTATTGTCGGGGTTAAGCGCGACCATGTGGGGCGGGCGGTGCCGTGCTGCTTCGCTCGATGAGGCTACCCTCAATGACAACGGGTTGATACGTTACAGGCCCGTCACCGTTGGTGATCAATAGCTCCACCGCCTTGGAAAATGTTGCAGCAATCGGCTGATCAACGGCTGTGAGCTCAGGCACCGTGAAGCGCGCAACTGGCGTATTGTCGAAACTGATGAGAGACAAATCGTCCGGCACGTTCAACCCACGCATCCTGGCAGTGTCCAAAGCGGCAAGCGTCATTTGATCGTTGCTGCCGATTATCGCCGTGGGCGAATTTTCCAAATCGAGCAGCGCATTCGCGGCCAGCACACCGCTGTCATATCTAAAATCGCCTCTGACGCATAAGGCATCGCAGGAGAGGCCTGCGGTGGCCATCGCCTCGCGCCAACCGTCGATGCGCCAGTTGGACAGGTCATACTCCCGTGGCCCGGCAATGAACCCAATGCGCCGATGGCCTAAAGCAATGAGATGTTCTGTCGCGCAGCGTGCTGAGCCTTGGTCGTCCATCGTCATGGCAATACCAGGGCCAGCGGCAATTGATCCGATGCGGGCGAAAGGAATTTTCTGCTTGGCAAGAAAACCCGTTATAAGTGGGTTATCCGAATGCGGTGGTGTCAATATGACGCCATCGGGTTGCAGCGCAGCGATTGTAGCGCCCAATTCGCGCTCGACATGATCATTATGGGTATCGACCAGCTCAAAGATCATCCGATATCCATGTTCGGCACATTTCAGCATGCCGCCCAAAAGCATTTGGTCTACCCAGTCCGAACCTTGGCGGCTTCGCCAATCAGCTATTGTGCGTTCCCGGTCGTTGATGGCAAGAATGAGGTAAGACCGTGACCCGCTCATCCGTTGTGCCGCGATTGACGGGACATAGCCAAGCTTATCAATGGACATTTGGACGCGTTCCTGCATGGCAAGCCGAACGTTAGGTTCATTGTTGATGACGCGGCTCACCGTTTGCAGGGATACCCCTGCATCGGCTGCAACATGCTTGATAGTGACGGCCTGGGGGCGTCTTGCCATAATTTACTTACTTCCTATGTCGCCCTGCATGCAGGCCAACCCCTTTTCCTTGTCGCTACTGCATTGGTATATGCGGATCCAGTCGATCAGAAACGCAGCTGGCGTTACATTTGCTGCAACGCCTTTATCATTATTCTTCTCAGACA
>CALGEE010000206.1 GCA_937881525.1 uncultured Sphingomonadales bacterium
TCGTTATCTCGTCGAATCCATTCGTCGTTTCCCAGATATGCAGAATTTCAAGCGCATGATTGGTGAGGCTGGTTTTGTGCAAACCAAAGTCGAGCCTATATGGGGCGGTCTGGTCGCGATCCACAGCGGCTGGAAGGTTTAACGCCGCACCAGATGACCCGTCCAGCTACACATATTCTTCGCTTGCTCAAATGGGGCCGCATCCTCGCGCGCCACGGGGCATTGCGGGCCATTGAGGCTGATCGCAACACCCCGCCGCAAGTAAAGCGCCTTCTCCGTATTGCGCGATTTGGCACGATCCAACCCAAAGTGCCGGATTATGCTGGGGCATTTCGTGCCATTGGCCCTGCGGCGATTAAGCTTGGGCAGACACTTGCGACACGGCCCGACATCATTGGCGAAGAAGCCGTGCACAATCTGCTAATGCTTCAGGACCAATTGCCCCCGGCGCCCTTCGATCTTATCTATGCCCAGATCGACACCAGCCTGAATAAGCCAGCGGCCGCTTTGTTCGAATATATCGAGCCGGTGCCGGTTGGCGCCGCTTCGATCGCGCAGGTCCACCGCGCGCGGACGTCCGAAGGCAAGAATGTTGCGATCAAAGTGCTTCGCCCCGGTATCCGCGAACAATTTGCCCGCGACATTGAAACTTATGAATGGGCCGCTGCGCATTTGGAAGCACTTGGCGGCGAAGCGGCGCGTTTGCGTCCGCAACTGGTCATCGCCAACTTGAAACGCTGGACTTTGCGCGAGTTGGACTTGCGTCGTGAAGCGGCAAGCGCGTCCGAACTGAAAGACGCAATGGTCGCGGTTGAAGGCTATACAATCCCGACGATTGACTGGGACCGGACGTCTGGCCGTGTCCTGACGCTCGAGTGGGTCGACGGCATCAAGATTTCCGATGTTGATGCGCTCAAAGTGGCTGGCCATGACCTCAAAAAAATAGCTGAAAAGCTTGTCCTTACCTTTTTGCGCCAAGCCATTTCGGAAGGCTTCTTCCATGCCGACATGCATCAGGGCAATTTGTTCGTCCGCGCCGACGGAACCATTGTCGCCATTGATTTCGGCATCATGGGCCGCATCAACCGGCAAGCCCGGTTTTGGTTGGCAGAAATCCTATACGGATTAACAACAGGCAATTACAAACGCGTCGCCGAAATTCATTTTGAGGCGCAATATGTGCCAAGCTATCACAATGTCGACGAATTCGCGACCGCACTGCGTGCCGTAGGCGAACCCACGCGCGGCAAACCAGTCAGCGAATTGTCAGTAGGGCAAATGCTCGACAGCCTGTTTGCGATCACGCGTGATTTCGACATGCAGACCCAGCCGCATTTGTTGTTGTTGCAAAAAACGATGGTCATGGTTGAAGGCATTGCAACCTCGTTGAACCCAAGCATCAATATGTGGGATGTCGCCGCACCTTATGTGCGCGACTGGATCCGCGGAGAGCTTGGCCCTGAGGCTATGCTGGCGGATGGTTTGCGCAAACAAGCCGATACGCTGAAGATGATCCCCGACCTTATCCGCCGTCTGGATGAACAGCTGCCGCGCAAAGGCGGCGCGCCCGAACCGCCGCCATTGCCGTTTGTTCAACTCATCTGGGAACGCAAGGGCAAGGGTAACGCTGGCCGCTATCTCCTCGTGGCGGCACTTGCGGGGGCCTTTGGGGCAGCAGCCATGTGGGCGACAGGATTGAGCTAATGTCAGACAAACGTATACTCTTGATCGTAACCGGCGGTATAGCTGCCTACAAATCACTTGAGCTTGTGAGGTTGCTGAAGCGTCAGGGCATCGCTGTGCGGGCGGTGATGACCAAAAGTGCGGCGGAGTTCGTCACACCATTGTCAATGGCGGTGATGACCGAGGATCAGGCGCTGAGCGCGAGCGCCGAGTTCATAGGCGAGT
>CALGEE010000207.1 GCA_937881525.1 uncultured Sphingomonadales bacterium
TCTCACAGCTCGCGCGCGAGTTAGAGGCAGCAGATATTCGCGGGCGGTTGATATTGCTGCCAATGGTAAATGCGCCCGCAGCACAAGCTGGTTTGCGTACGTCACCAATTGATGATGGGAACCTCAATAGGCTGTTTCCCGGCGACGCCAGTGGCACTCCCACTGAAATGATCGCCGATTATATCGAAGACGTCTTGATGCCCTTAGCCGACTATTCGGTTGATTTGCATTCCGGCGGCAGCTCACTTTTCTATCCGCCGACATTGTTGCGTGGCCCAGGTCATAGCGCGGCAGAAACGCAGGCTTTGATCAGCTTACAGAACGCGTTTGATTTGCCCTATGCGTGGGTCTTTACCAGCGGCGGTGGTCGCAGTAGCACTGCACGGACGGCGATGGGGGCCGCCAACCGAAAGGGTGTCATCAGCGTCATGGCTGAACTTGGCGGCGGTGGTGAGGTCACGCCTGACATCCTGAAACGCACCGAACAGGGGCTACATCGCATTTTGCACAGTCTTGGGATGTTGCCAGATTACGTGCCCGATCAAGCTCAAGGCACGCGCGAGTTGAACGCTAAAGGGTCGGTCTATGCATACGCGGCAGGTCTGTTTGAGCCATTGAAATCTATCGGTGACGACGTCGCGTCGGGCGAGCTTGTTGGCCTGATCCACCACCCAGATACACCTGAGGCTGAGCCGGACAGGATCACGTCCCCCTATCAAGGGATCGCATTGTGCAGGCGCGCCATGGCGCAGGTCGTGCGCGGAGACGCTGTCTATCAAATCGCCTCTGATGCTGAACCTCCTACGGATCAAGAATGAGTGTGCACCCCGTATCGCTTGCCGACATCCGCTCGGCTCAGGTCGCACTTGCCGATGTCGTCTTGCGCACGCCAGTGCTTGAGAATCCTGACGTCAATGAAATGCTTGGCGGACGGTTGTTGCTGAAGGCTGAGAACTTCCAGCGCACTGGTGCGTTCAAGATACGGGGCGCGTATTATCGGATCTTAAACCTGACTCCCAAGGAACGCGCTTGCGGTACGGTGAGCTATTCGTCAGGAAATCACGCCCTTGGGTTGGCACGCGCAGCGCAACTGTTGGGTTCGTCCGCTGTCATCGTAATGCCCAGCGATGTGCCAACCGCAAAGATGAACGCGACCCGCGACCTTGGCGCAGAGATTGTTACCTTTGACCGCGACACAGAAAACAGCGCTGATGTGGTGACTCGAATAAGATTGCAGACCGGCCGCATCGAAGTCCCGCCAAGCGGCCACGGTCAGGTTCTGGCTGGGGCCGGAACTGCTGCCCTGGAATTATTCGAAGATGCGCCCGTGCTGGACGCAGTCTTGGTGCCATGTGGCGGTGGCGGCCTGACAGCGGCAACAGCTGTCGTCATGGCCGAAGCATCCCCGCGAACCCAAGTCTATGCGGCAGAGCCAACATCGTTTGACGATACATGTCGGTCACTTGCTGCAGGCAAACGCCTCGCAAACCCCGTGGGCCAGCGCACGATCTGCGATGCTATCATGACGCCTACTCCAAACGAGGTGACCTTTCCGATCAACCTTGACCTGCTTGCAGGCGGTGTGACCGCCCGCGATGCAGATGTCCGAGAGGCAATGCGCTTTGCCTTTGAGCATTTCAAGATCGTGACGGAGCCCGGCGCGGTTGTTGGCTTAGCCGCAGTTCTGAACGGGCAGGTCGCGATAAAGAACAGGACTGTGGCAACCGTTATCACCGGTGGCAATATCGACGTCGCGCGGTTCGCAGCGCTCACTGGAGACGTAGAATGACACTTGAACGACGCCTCATGGCCGAATGGCTGGGGACATTTTCGCTTCTCGCAACTGTCATTGGTTCTGGCATCATGGCCGAACGGTTGGCGGATGGGAACGTCGCTATTGCGCTCTTGGGTAACACCATTCCTACCGGTGCAATCCTTGTCGTGTTGATCACCATTTTTGGACCGATTTCGGGCGCGCATTTCAACCCTGCCGTAACACTCAGCTTTGCACTGCGGCGTGAAATCGAAAAGCGCGATGCCGTTCTATATGTGGTTGCCCAGATCTTCGGCGGCATCGTCGGTGTGCTTGCAGCCCATTTGATGTTTGAACATCCCCTGCTAGACCCTTCTACCACATCACGCAGTGGCATTGGCCAATGGACGGGTGAGTTTGTTGCAACCTTTGGTCTGGTCGGCACGATCCACGCGTGCATCAAAGCACGGCCGCCTGCAGTGCCCATGGCTGTTGGGCTCTATATCACAGCCGCTTATTGGTTCACGTCTTCTACGTCGTTCGCAAACCCTGCAGTTACGATTGCACGCGGTTTCTCGGACACTTTTGCGGGGATCGCCCCTGTTGATGTCGCAGCTTTTGTTGGCGTGCAGTTGATCGCTGCCGTCTTGGCGACGTGGTTCTTTGGATGGCTATTGGAAGAGGCAAAAAATGGCTGAGAACTTTGATTTTGATGAGGTAATTGACCGCCGCGAGGTTCCGACCCTCAAAGTGCACCGCATGGTTTTAGGTGGCGACGGAATGGACCTGTTTCCCGCCGGTGTAGCGGATATGGACTTTCGCGCACCTAAACCGATATTGGACGTACTCGCGCGGCGACTGGGCCATGGTGTCTTTGGCTATGAGACAGTACCCGATGGCCTCATGCCTGCGCTCATTGCATGGATGGAACAGCGGCATGCTTGGGATATTCACCCCGATCATATTCTGCGTGCGCCCAACGTACTGAACAGTCTTTCGATGGCCACCAATCTGTTTACGGAGCCGGGTGACTGCATCATTGTCCAGCCGCCCGTGTTTTTTGATTTTGCGGATATCATTGCGGAAAACGGACGCCGCATGGTTGAAAACCCCTTGGTGCTTTCTTCTGACCGCTATGAGATGGACTTTGACGGTCTGGAAACTTGCGCAGCTGATCCGCGCACAAAGATGTTGTTCTTGTGCAATCCGCATAATCCAGTGGGCCGTGTCTGGACTAAGACTGAGCTGGCTCAACTTGGGGCTATCTGCAGGAAAAACGAGGTTATTGTAGTTTCGGATGAAATCCACGCGGATATCACTTTTCAAGATCACACCTATACGCCGTTCGCCAGTATCTCAGACGCTGATGCGCAAAACAGCATCACCTGTCTTTCCCCAGCAAAGAGCTTCAACATCGCGGCGTGTTGCAGTGCCTTTGCAGTCGTTTCTGATGAGAGTCGGCGAAACGCCCTTAAGGCTGAAAATAGTCGTCTGACAGTGAACAAGAATAACGCTTTCGCTAGCGTGGCGATGGAGGCAGCCTACAAAGATGGCGGGCCGTGGTTGGACTCGGCTATCACCTATATCGAGGGGAACCTGTCCTTGGTGCGCGCGTGTCTGTCTGACATCCCTGAGGTTTCGTTGATTGAACCCGAGGGCACTTTCTTGCTGTGGTTAGATTTTCGGAATTTGGGTCTGCAGCCGCACGAACTGACCCAATTCCTGCGCAGCGAGGCCGGATGGGCCATAACCCGCGGTATCGCCTTCGGGGACAGCGGCGCAGGGTTTGGGCGGCTAAACATCGCGTGTCCACGCGCGCGATTGGAAAAGGCGCTGGATCGCCTTGTTCATGCAATTTCAACAACAAGAGACGCATCAAAATGACCGACACACCCAATATCGACGACAACCACTTTCGTGACATAGACGAAGACCGTCTGTTGTCGGGTGGACGTCTGGACCATCCGCCGCGCATCCTGTTGCTGTACGGCTCGCTTCGTGACCGGTCTTTTAGCCGGTTGATGACACAAGAAGCCGCACGGGTGCTGAACCGCTTTGGGGCCGAAACGAAAACGTTCAATCCCAGTGGCTTACCCTTGCCCGACGACACGGATGCCGACCATCCCAAGGTGCAGGAATTGCGCGATCTGGTCGCATGGACTGAAGGTATGGTTTGGTGTTCTCCCGAACGTCACGGGGCGATGACTGGCATTATGAAATCCCAGATCGACTGGATACCTTTGTCATTGGGGGCCGTTCGTCCGACCCAAGGAAAAACGCTTGCCGTCATGCAGGTAAATGGCGGCTCGCAAAGTTTTAACACGGTGAACCAGTTGCGCACCCTTGGACGCTGGATGCGACTGTTAACAATTCCTAACCAGTCTTCTACGCCCAAAGCGTTTCTGGAGTTTGACGACAACGACCGGATGAAGCCCTCCCCAAACTACGACCGCATGGTCGATGTCATGGAAGAGTTGTTTAAATTCACGCTCCTGACGAGGGGGCGGTCTGATTATTTGGTCGAACGCTACAGTGAGCGCAAGGAAACAGGCGAGGCATTGATCAAGCGCGTGAACCAGACCGCGATCTAGTCCGTCTTCAAGAGGGCGGTAGTTGGTTTTAGAGATGCGGCATCATGCTGATAGCAGCCATTCGCACTTAGCGCAGCATCGGTTGAATTGGGCTCTAACTTACCGTTAGCGTCACCTTGCCCGAAGGTCTGCAGTTGTCCGTTCACTAAAGCAACTCCACAGCGTCGCGCAGCTGGCTTGCCATTTTATTTGCAACTGCCAAACCGGCTGCATCGTCAGCAGCCGAATTAATACGAAGTCCGGACGACAAACGCTCCATAGATTGCTGCATCGCCACATTAGCCTTGAGGGCATATGTGCGGGCAGTTAATGCGCCAACATTTGTATTGATAGCGGTCACGGCGTTTCTCTAAAATCGTTTAAAGCCTTAGATTAGACAGGCTCCCTCGCGAGATTAGAACGACTACTAAGTGATTGTAGTTAATGAATAATAGATATTTATTTTAAGG
>CALGEE010000208.1 GCA_937881525.1 uncultured Sphingomonadales bacterium
TCATGCGCAACCCGCAATCTGGCGCGACTGGGCCGGGCAGGTCGATGTCGTGGAACTGCGGGCATGGGTCGCCGGGCTTGGCCCGCGCGAAGTCTGGTTCTGCGGAGCCGGGAGTTCATCTTATATAGGCGACATATTGGCGGCGGGGCTACAGGGTTTGGGTGCCTTTCGGTCGGTGCCCACAACTGAAATCGTCAGCCGACCTCATGCATTCCTGCGGGGTAGCACGCCGTTAGTCGTGCAATTTGGCCGGTCGGGCGACAGCGCCGAAACCATCGGGCTGCTGGACGCGCTGGACGCGCTGGCCCCTCATGCGCCCCGCCTGAACATCACGTGCAACTCACACGGAGCGCTGGCAACCCGCAAGGGTAAGGGTGAGGGTCGTACCGTGGTTTTACCACCCGAAGCCCATGACGCAGGCTTTGCGATGACTTCGAGCGTGTCGACGATGCTGATGACGGCGGCGGCGATTTTTACCCCGGATGGCACGACGCCCTTTGCGCCTCTTGCTGATGCGCTGGACAAGGCTCTGCCGCAGTTCCGGGCACTTGCCGATCAGACGGTAGCACCGGAGAGGATCGTGTTTCTTGGCACCGGCCCGCTCGCCTTTGCCGCGCGCGAGGCTGCGCTCAAGGTGATGGAACTGGCTGCAGGTCAAATCTCCCCCCTGTGGGAATCGATACTGGGTTTCCGCCACGGCCCCAAAAGCTTTGTTCTGCCCGGCACGCATATTGTCCTGTTCTCCTCACAAAACGATCACGCCGCCCACTACGAGGCCGATCTGGTGGTCGAGCTGGGCGACCAATTCCCAGATTGCCTGCTAACTGTGATCGGCGCCGATCAGTTCAACCCCGGCGCTATCGCATCTGATCTGTGGTCCGCGCCCGTTTGCCTCGCTTTTGCGCAGGTTTTGGCGGTGGTCTGGTCGGACCGGCTCGGGCTGAACGTGGACAATCCTTTTGCAGGGCGGGGCACGCTGACCCGGGTGGTTTCCGGTGTAAAACTGTATCCGGTAAACCCGTGACAGCCATCGGCATCGATATTGGCGGCACCAAGATCGAAATTCAGGCCTTTGCGCCCGACTGGTCACTTATTGCCCGCAACCGGGTGCCAACGCCGCAAACCTATCCGGCTCTGATCGATGCTATCGCCGCTTTGGTGGCGGCGGCCGATATGTCGATCGGCGCGGCCCCTTTGGGGATAAGCATGGCCGGGCAGATTGACAGGCGCAGCGGACTTGCTCTGACCTCAAATCTACCCGCTAGTGGCAAGCCGCTATATGCCGATCTGGCCACCCGCATCACTCGCCCCGTCACCTTTATCAACGATTGCCGGGCCATGGCCTTGTCCGAGGCGAATCTGGGGTTCGGGCGTGGTGCCGCGCGGGTGCTGGGCCTGGTGCTTGGCACCGGGGTTGGCAGTGGTTTTATCAGCGACGGTATCGAGGATGACGGTGCATCGGGGATTGTCGCCGAGCTTGGCCATGTTGCCTTGCCTGCTCCGCTGATGCAGCGGCACCGCCTGCCAATCCTACGCTGTGGGTGCGGGCGAACGGGCTGCTTTGAAACGCTGGTATCTGGTCCCGGAATTGGGCGCATCGCCCGGCACATCACAGGGCGTGACTTGACGCCGCCAGATATCGCAAGCCTGCGCGCTACCGACCCTGCAGCAATGCAAGTCTGGCAGATCTGGTGTGACCTTGTGGGCGAACTATTAGTGGCCGCCATTCTAACGCTAGACCCAGACGTTATCGTGCTTGGGGGCGGCCTGTCGTCTATTGATGGAATATGCGCCGACCTGACGACCGCCATGGCCCAGACGCATTTTCCGGGCTTTGCGCTACCGCGCTTGGGTTTGGCCGAAGGTGGCGATGCTACGGGGGCAAGAGGTGCAGCATTGGCGGCCCAGCGGGCGGGACAACCCGATCTCGTTGATCAAGGCTCCACCAAGGCGCTAAAAGGAGGTCGAAATGTCCGAAATCTTGCGTGAAATCATTGTCCGTAATCGGGCTGGCGCGGCTGCGGCCATACCGTCAGTCTGTTCGGCCCATGCAGATGTGCTGTGCGCCTCAATGATTTTGGCACAGGAGC
>CALGEE010000209.1 GCA_937881525.1 uncultured Sphingomonadales bacterium
GGGCGGGAGGTTACAGCTGTGACCGTGATGCAGATGTCCGAGTGTGCGGGATTGCGAGCTATGCTTGAATTTGGGTGACGCGCATCATCAGGCGGCGCGGTTTTTGGTGTCGTTGGTCACTTCGACACCGTCGTTGAATTTGATTCCTTCGATAACCTTTGGCAACTGATTTCTGCCCTTGAGGCGCAGCCATTTTTTCGATGCTGCCTGAATGAGGGTGAAGACCATCAGTTTTGCGGTCTTTTGTGACAGCGCCCCTTTGGTCCTCACCGTTCGGTGCCGAACAGTGGCGAACACGCTTTCAATCGGGTTGGAGGTGCGCAAATGGCCCCAATGCTCAGCTGGGAAGTCGAAGAATGCCAGCATCGCCTGTTTGTTCTTTGTCAGGCAGGCAACACCTTTTGGGTATTTGACGCCATACTTTTCGGAGAAAACGGCCAACGCAGCATCGGCTTCTGCGCGCGTTCCGGCGTGCTGAATGTCGTCCAGATCTGACTTGACCGCCGGGGCCATCTGCTTGGGAAAACAGTTCTGGACGTTCTTTACCTTATGCACCCAACACCGTTGGTGCTTTGTGCCTGGAAACGTTTTGTCCAGTGCGTTCCAGAACCCCATGGCTCCATCCCCAACCGCAATTTCCGGTGCGACGGACAGCCCGCGGCCTTTGATGTCGGTCAGCAACTCATGCCAGCTCTGCGCGCTCTCCCGCAGGCCGACCTGAAAGCCGATCAGCTCTTTCTTGCCCTCCGGTGTCGCGCCGATGATCACCAGCATGCATTCGGCATTTTCCTCCATCCGCGCCTGAAGATAGACGCCGTCCGCCCAGATGTAGACGTAGTGGCGGGCAGACAGATCCCGCCGTGCCCAGGCATCATATTGAACCTGCCATCCGGCAGTCAGACGCGAGATGACGCTTGGCGAGAGGTTGGGCGCATCCGGCCCCATGATGGCCGACAGCGCGTCCTGGAAATCGCCCGTCGATATGCCCTTCAGATAAAGAACAGGCAGCAGCGCGTCCAAGCTGATCGAGCGGCGCGCCCATTTCGGCAGAATATTCGAGGTAAAGCGGATCTTTTCTGCCCCATCACAGGACGCCATCCGGTCGCGTACCTTGGGCCGCTGGACATCCAGAGCACCGATCCCCGTCTGAATCTTCCGTTCAGGACCAAATCCATGCCGCACAATCCGCTGACGCCCGTCTTCCAGCTGCTCATCGGCAAAACTGGCGACAAAGGCATCAGCCTCGGCCTTCAGCGCTTCCGCCAGCATCCGACGAGCACCTTGCCGAGCAAGCTCTGTCAGCGGATCGATGATCGTTTCCGATTGGCGAAATGGCAGGATCGTTGTATCTTCTTTCATGGCGTATCGCTCCTTGTGAGGTTCTGGCCGGCTTTGACACCCGCCACGATACGCCGCCCTTCAAATCACGCCATCACCCAAATTCCCGCATAGCTCGGGCGGGAAACACCACGCCCGCTTCTCGGCGCGCGGGACCACAGCGGCG
>CALGEE010000210.1 GCA_937881525.1 uncultured Sphingomonadales bacterium
GCGCTGGCCAGCTTGACTATCTCCAGGAGCCTGACGTGTTTCATGACGTGTTTGGTCATGTCCCAATGCTCGCAAACCCCGTGTTTGCTGACTATATGCAGGCTTATGGGCAAGGCGGACTTCGTGCCATAGGACTCAATGCAATTGACCGACTGTCCCGGCTATACTGGTATACGGTCGAATTTGGGCTAGTTCGAGAAGCGGGCGGGCATCGAATTTTCGGTGCGGGTATCGTGTCCTCTTATGGCGAAACACTATTCGCTTTTGACAATCCCTCACCCAATCGCATCGGCTTTGATATGGCACGCGTTATGCGAACGCGCTATCGGATTGATGATTACCAGCCAACTTATTTTGTGGTCGATAGTTTTGAAGATATGCTGCGCCAAACGCAGGATACGGATTTCGCACCTCTTTATGAAAGGCTTTCAAATATGCAGGACATAGCTGTGGATGCCACGCTTTACAAGGATAGGGTGATAACACACGGCACACAAAGTCACGTGCAGAAAGCAGCAGTATAATGTTTCAGGCATTGCAGGAACAGGCACCAGATATTCTGCTGCAACTGATCAAGCTACATAAAGCGGACCCACGGCCAGACAAAATTGACGTTGGCGTTGGCGTCTATCGTGACCAACTCGGCACAACGCCTGTGTTTGGTGCGGTAAAGATCGCCGAAGCACAACTGCTCGAGCAGCAGTCCAGCAAATCCTATCTGGGCGCCGACGGTGACATTGGCTTTGTGGAACGGCTCGCACCTATCGTGTTTGGCGAGCGCCGGGCAATATCCGATGGTCTTTGGGGGCTGCAAACTCCTGGTGGCACAGGAGCGCTGCGACTGGCAGCAGATCTGATTGCGAGGGCCAACCCTGAGGCCACGATATGGCTATGGACGCCCACTTGGCCAAATCATCCTCCAATCTTGCGTGATGCTGGTCTTCGCATGACTGCCTTCCCTGCTTATGATGTCGCATCCTCCACGCTCGACTGGGCAGCGATAGAAAATGCATTGTCAAACGCGAAGGCGGGCGATGCGCTCTTGATTCAGGCGGGATGCCACAACCCCACTGGAGCTGATCCCAACGCCGACCAGTGGCGAAGAATTGGTGAGATATGCCAGAAACAAGGTTTGTTACCGCTCATCGATTCTGCCTATCAGGGTTTGGGTAATGGCTTGGACGAAGATGTTGCGGGTCTGCGTATACTGGTTGATGCCGTTGATGAAGCAATTATAACTTACAGCTGTGACAAAAATTTCGGACTTTATCGTGATCGCGTGGGTGCACTCTGGGTCAAGTCAGGGCTCAAAAGGCTTGAAGCTGTTCGGAGCAATCTGTTCGAATTGGCGCGAGCCATGTGGTCGATGCCGCCCGATCACGGCGCGGCCGTAGTTCGCCTGATCCTCGAGAGTGACACGCTCACCGCAGCGTGGCACTCTGAGCTTGGGGACATGCGCGAACGGATTAACGCAATACGCGCCGCACTTTCAAGCGCAGATCGCGGCCTGTCCTTTATTGCAAACCAACGCGGGCTATTCGCGATGTTGCCGCTATCGCCCGAACAGGTGCAACGCTTGCGTCATGAGCATGGCATTTACATGGCGCCATCCGGGCGCGCCAACCTTGCCGGTCTCACAATACAGGATATTCCCCGCTTCGTAAGTGCGATGCAATCCGTGATGTAAAGAGCCACTGCCTAGATTTAGCTGTAGACATGTAGGGACTCGCGAGACACCTTTTGTATTATTCCAGTGATGGAAGGAGGTGTTTTCGATGACGAAGAACGACGAGCGCGAGGTGCAGCGTTAACGGGTGGTCTAACCGGCATATTGGCATTGATAATGTCAATATAGTCCATTATAAATTGAAGCTGGCCATGCCGGAAGGAACCACCCACAATGTACACACTCAACGGAGCACTGGGTTCACCCTATTCGATGAAGATGCGTGCGCTTTTGCGTTATCGTCGTATCCCGCATATGTGGGCGCACGGCACGGACTCGCGTGACGCGCTGAGCAAGGTCAAGGCCCCTGTTATTCCCGTGATGGAATATCCCGATGGAACATTCCACAATGATTCGACGCCGCTCATTTATGATCTGGAGGCGCGGCATACCGAACGATCAGTGATCCCGCCCGATCCGGCGCGCGCCTTTATCGCGCATCTGATTGAGGATTTTGCTGACGAATGGGTGACAAAGGCAATGTTCGGGTATCGCTGGCTGGAGGAGGTAGACCAGATCCAGATGAGCCGCTGGCTTGCTTTTGACGCGATGAAGGGTGGCGGGCTGGCAGCAAGCGAGGGCTATGCCGAACAGTTCCGCGCGCGGCAGGTTGGCCGCATGGCGATTGTCGGTTGTGCGGCTGAAAACTTCCCACTGATTGAAGCCTCAACGCGCGCGTTGCTGGGTGCGCTTGAGGCGCATGTGGTGGATCATCACTGCCTTTTCGGCACACGTCCTAGCATTGCGGAATTCGGAATGTACGGACAATTGTCTCAGCTCGGTGTTGACCCCACTGCGCAGGCGATGATGTGCAAAGACTTTCCCTATAGTTTCCGCTGGCTGGTCCATATTGACGATATGTCCGGGATCGACGGGCAATGGGGTACAGAGATCGCAGGCGCCGATGCGCCCTTTGCGCCGATTATCACCACGTGGCTGCAACAGGTGGGCGACATCTACATGCCTTTCCTGCTCGCCAACGCAGCCGCGATTGAGGCGGGCGAAGATAGTTTCCACATCACCGCAATGGGCCTGCCCTACACACAGGGTGTTTTCAAATATCAGGTGAAGTGCCTCGCCGATTTGCGCGCGCGTTATGCCGCGTTGGATGCAAATGCGCGGGGACGGATTGACCCGCTGCTCGCGCAGACGGGCTGCCTTGAGGCTTTGCGGAACCAATGAAGCTGAAAGGACCTGCAACACTATTGACCGCGCTGGCGTTGCTCAGCCCGGCCACCCTCGGCGCACAGTCCGCGCCCGCAAAAGCCCCCAATATCGTCATCCTATTGGCCGATGATTGGGGCTTTAGCGATGTCGGGGCCTTCGGCGGAGAGATTGCAACCCCCAATGTCGACGTGCTTGCCGCAAAGGGCGTGCGTTTTTCGAACTTCCATGTGGCAGGGTCCTGCTCGCCAACGCGGGCGATGCTGCAAACCGGCGTGATCAATCACCGCGCGGGTCTGGGCAATATGCCGGAGACAATTCCGCCGGAACATCTCGGCAAACCGGGTTATGAGGCACATCTGAACAACCGCGTCGTGACCATTGCGGACCAGCTACGCGCGGGTGGTTACCGCACCTATCTGACCGGAAAATGGCATCTGGGCCACACGCCCGATACTTTGCCGACGGCACGCGGCTATGACCACGCGCTCGCGCTGGCGCAATCGGGCGCGGACAATTTTGAAGATAAGCCTAATCTGCTGATTTATGACAAGACCGAGTGGAGCGACGATGGAAAGCCGGCCAAACTGCCGAAGCGCTTTTACTCCTCAACGCTGATTATCGACAGGATGATCGGCTATATCGATGGCGGCAGGGCCAGCGGAAAACCGTTTCTGGCGTCCGTCAATTTCATCGCGAACCATATTCCGGTGCAGGCACGCGATGCGGACATTGCGGCTTATGCCGGGCGCTACAATGCGGGTTGGACCGCCTTACGCAAAGAGCGCCGCGCCGCAGCGATTGCCAAAGGCGTGATGCCTGCGG
>CALGEE010000211.1 GCA_937881525.1 uncultured Sphingomonadales bacterium
GGGCAAATATGTGCCGCTTTGCAATCACGACGGTATTTTGATCAATGACCCGATCCTGCTGAAGCTGCGCGAAGACCTGTTTTGGTTTTCCATTGCCGACAGTGATATTTGGTTCTGGGCGCGCGCGATTGCGGCAGAGCGTGGGCTCGATGTGAAGATTTCGGAACCAGACGTCTCCCCCTTGGCGGTTCAGGGGCCAAAAGCGGGCGCGGTGGTGTCATCTATATTTGGCGACTGGGTGCATGATCTGAAGTATTTTTGGTTCTCAGAAACGGAAATCAACGGAATTCCTGTTGCCGTGCAGCGCTCGGGCTGGTCCAAACAGGGCGGGTTTGAGATTTATCTGCGCGATGGAACGCGCGGCGATGAGCTGTGGAACATCGTCAAAGAGGCCGGCGCGCCTTTTGGCATTGGCAACGGTGGGCCAACCTCCCCTGAGCGGACGGAAAGCGGGTTGGTGAGCTGTGGCTCTGACAGCGACGACACCACCAATCCCTTCGAGGTGCGTTTGGGCAATTATATTGACCTGGATGTCCCCGACGATGTCATCGGCATTCAAGCGCTGCGTCGCATCCATGCCGAAGGTCCCAAGCGTCATCAGCTTGGTTTGGTCTTGGAGGGCGACACGCCCGATCCTTTGAGCTTCCACTGGGAAGACATTACCGTAGATGGGCAGAAGGTCGGCGATATGACCAATTGTGTTTGGTCGCCGCGGATGAGCAAAAACATTGGCTACGCGTTGATCTCACGCAGCTGCACAATCGGCGACACGGTAACCCTGTCCCGCTCGGGCGGTCGCAAGGTTTCAGCAAAACTGGTGGATATGCCGTTTTTGTGACGACAGCGGCCAAAACAGGCGCTGCGACCCCGGGGGGGCAGACAATGGCCTCCCGAACGGTTGCGCGCGAAACCGCGGGTTAGGGTCGATGTTTGGGCGCTGGGGCGCAGAAATAAATAAGTGAAATAACGCGTAAAAAGGCGCGGTGATCACAACCGCAAGCCGGCCCGCACCCCACGGCCCGTCCTATGCCATCGCTATGGGCAGATATGCTTCAGTCACGTCACCAGAGGCTCGCGGCTGGGATTCCTCATCATTCTTTTTGAAATCCGTCAGGCGCCCGATTTACGGTTTGGTAACGCACATTTGTCAGATGAGACAATTGAACAACTTGTTTGCAATACTAAATATCTTTCGGTATTCATATTCTAACGGGGGAAAACACCCCAGAAATGGGAGAAATCAATGCCAATAGGACCGCAAGGACAGAAGCGCCCAGCGGCAGCGATCGGCAATGCAGGACACATTGCGCGGATTGCACCGGGCCAAGACCTGGAAATCACATTGCAGCACTCAGCCAAGCGCTGCATCGGTTTGGCGGGGTCCAAAGCACGGTTTCAGAACGCAACATCAGAGGGCCGCAAGGCGATTGCTCAAAGCGCGGCTGCGGCAGGGTGGGTTTGATGTATCCAGTACTTACAATAGCAGACGAGATTTTAAAATGTGCCAAAAGGATGGGACGTTCACTGACACCCATGCAGTTGATGAAACTTGTATACATCGCACACGGCTGGTCTCTAGCTGTTCTTAATCGCGACATTTTTTCGGATCGAATCGAGGCTTGGAAATATGGCCCCGTGATACCGACGCTCTATCATGCGACGAAGCAGTTTGGCCGAAACGAAATATCGCTGGACCTGGTCGATGCAAAGTCTCCTTCTGCGGTTGATGAAGAGGTGGAAGGTTTCCTTGCTGACGTGGTCAAAAAGTACGGCCACCTTTCGGGGGTTCAGCTTTCAAACCTCACACATCTTCCCGACACTCCCTGGCATCAGGTTTATGAGCCGAACGTGAAGAATAAAGAAATTCCAGATAATTTGATTAGACAGCATTACGTGGCGAAACTTTATGAGCACAGACAAAACAGTACCGCCGCCGCCGAATGAGGCTCCCGCTTGGATTGGGGATCTCAATGCTAAGGCCGAAGAGGATAACTGGGACAAGGAAGGTGAGTTAAGTGGACAAAAGGGGAAAAACCATCTCCTTTGGTTAAAGGCCTATGGGTGGGTGGTTATGGTATTCCTAGTCTTCTTCACTGTGTTGTTCGTTGGATCTTTGGGATCCTGGGCTGCGCATTATCTGTTACCAGTTAAGTTTCATTGGCTTGCCGGGGGGCCACTGTCAAAAATTCAGTCAATATTGTTTAGTGGCAGTATTGGCGGTGTTGTATCCCTTATTGCTCAAAAGGAATTATCGAAGTGAACTTTTTGCTCGATTGATAGCTATCTAATACTAACGCTTTAGGCATGAAAATCTCGACTTCAAAACCCCAAAATGATCCTCAATAGGATGTTGGGCGGCCTGCCGATGCGCCCCGTCCGCCGCTCGTTTGGGGGCGATCAAGGTGAGGGGCATGATCGCAGCTGGCACGGCTTTTGGACATCCCGCAACAAGACAGTGCGCAATTGCTTGGCGGCGGATTTTGCGTAAAACGGCTGCGAAGTCTTGACCCATAGTTTATTCGGTGGTCTTTGAGGTCAATGGAATGA
>CALGEE010000212.1 GCA_937881525.1 uncultured Sphingomonadales bacterium
GGAAAGCGGACATCCAGCCTGTTCGCTAGACCTTGACCGCCGTTCATCAAGCGGACACCCAATGCCTAGAGTATCCAAGGTTAAACAGCTTAACGCCCCACAAGAGGCAACGTTTCTCGGAGAAGTCCGGTCAGAGCCCTTCGCCGGCTTCAAGTCTATCCCAGAGCCCCTCCAGCGTCGTGCGGGCCGAGTCAAAGTCATTTGCAACACCGTCGGCACCAAGCAGAGAAACGATATCCGGTGCATCGTTCACGATCTGACCACTCACCATGATGTATGCCGTAGGTTTGCTAATCCTCAGCGCAATGATTAGCCTTGCCAGTTCTGCCGAGGAGTGGCGGCCCGCAGATGACAACCCGATCAGATAGTGCGGCGAAAGCTCAATGTCTTCAACCAGCGCTTCGTGCGATTGCCCCATCATCAGATCGATGTTCCAGCCATCTCTCCGAAAGAGGTCCGCCGCCATGCGAACACCCAAAGTGTGTGTTTCGTTGGGTGTCGAGGCGAAGACCGCTGATTTCTGACTGACTTTCTTTTGTGGAAACAGAAGATGGTTCGATGCGCGCATTATTGAATAGATACGACTTGTCCCGATTGCGACTTCCACAAGGGTGACCCGGTCGTTGTCCCACAGTTCCCCCAGCAATCGTGCGGCACCAGCCAGATACCGTAGATACACGGTATCGATGTCCATTCCGGCTGCCGTCGCACCCAGAATGAGTTCTGCGCCGGCTCTTTCATTTTTCGAAATCAAGGCAAAAGCCAATTCTTCGATCTGGATAGAGGAGGGCTCCAGAGCCTTGCGCTTTTTCTGCACTGAACGACCCGAGACACGATTAATCACCTCCCGTGCAAGAGAAACAACTGCGTCTTCTGGCAGTCGGGACTTGAGCGAAGCAATTTCATGGTAGGTCTTCTCGAAGACCTCGGGCCGAAACCCATGATCCGATGGGAAGTGTTCTTCCATGTTTACCCCGCTGATCTGGCCCCCTCAGGGCCTAGCATACGCATGGATACAACCAAGCAAGCCAGATTCTGTCAACTTTGATTTACAATTTTCGGCGCGACAGAAGTGCTAGTTTCGGTTGCTCATCCTGCGCAAGCAGACGCCGCTCTGCTTCTTGTGCCCGCACCGGGTAAGTTGATCCCTGAGCAGCGTGCGGCGGCACAGCTACCCAGAAAACGTGACGGTTTCACCCTGGCCGCCTGCTTCTTGCAGTTGTTGCACGATGAAGGTCGCGAGATCGGCACGGGCGACTTCGGACTTTCCGAAACGGCCGTCACGCGAGGCAGTCCAGGCGCCCGTGGCCGGTTTGTCCGTGAGTGCCAGGGGCTGGATCATGGTGTAGCGCGCGAACGAGCCCTTGAGGAGCGCGTATTGCCTTTCCTTATCCGCCATCTGCTCGCGCAAGATCAACCGGTAGAACAGTTTGAACATGACCGGCAGGTTGCGGGCGGTATCGCCCGTCCCGAAAGCCCCAATGACAATTATCGGGATGTCACGATCCTTTGGCAAGGCTGCCAGGATGTTCTGTGTACCGACCTCACAGACATCGCGCGGTGTTGTACGGCGGGCGCCGAACAGAAGCGCAAATGGGTTCTGGGAGTTTCCAAGACTGATCACTACCGCGTCCTGACCGTCTAGCGCGGGCGCCACTTGTGCGCTGTCCATGACGTCGCCCTGTATGACGGTCAGACCGTCGGCAGGTACAATACGATCTGCTCGTCGCGCAAACGCTGTGACGGCATGGCCCGCAGAGAGAGCATTTTCGATGACGGCACGCCCAGTGCCGCCGGTCGCGCCGAACACCACGACCCTCATGCCGTCAGCACGGCGATGAGAAGGGCAATCAGCACAGAGTTCACGATGTGCAAAACCTGCTCGATGTTCTGGGTCTGCCGGTACTGCCGGTAGGCCAGCATCAGTTCGGGCTTCGGCGATGCAGCAATCGTTGCCATCTCTTCGGAGTCCCGCCGACGCTTCCCCTGAAACTCGATGACATTCAGCGCAATCAAAACGGCTAGCGCACCCAGGATGAGCGCAGGTCTGATCCAGATCGTCTCCAAACTTGGTCTCCCATTGTAACCGACTGTCCACTTTGCTTTACATTTAGCAGCAACGTTCCGACAGTCGAGGCCGGGAACCCCATGACCACGCAGCACAATCCACTTTGCATCATCACAGGGGCATCCTCCGGGGTCGGCTTGCATACGACACGCTCCATGATAGACAAGGGCTGGCACGTCATCATGGCCTGTCGTGACACGGAAAAGGCCGCCTCCGCCGCGAAGGGCCTTGGCCTGCCGACGGGAAGATACGAAATCATGCACCTTGATCTGGGGGCGCTGGACAGCGTTCGGGCCTTCCATGCAGCGTTCCGCTCTCAAGACCGTGCGCTTGATGCACTAGTCTGCAACGCAGCGACCTACCTGCCGCAACTCAAGGCTCCGATGCGTTCGCCGGACGGGTATGAGATCAGCGTCGCCACCAATTATCTCGGCCATTTCCTGCTTGCCAACTTGATGCTGGAGGATCTGCAGAAATCGCCCTCGGCGCGATTGGTGACGCTTGGCACAGTCACAGCCAACTCCGAGGAGTTCGGCGGCAAGGTGCCAATACCTGCCCCTGCTGATCTGGGCGATTTACAAGGCATGAAGGGCGGGTTCAAAGACCCCATCGCGATGATCGACGGCAAACCCTTCAAACCCGGGAAGGCATACAAGGACAGCAAGCTGTGCTGCATGATGATGAGCCGTGAGTTGCATGCGCGCTACCATGCGCGGACCGGGATCGTGTTCAGCACGCTTTACCCAGGCTGCGTGGCCGACACGCCCCTGTTTCGCAACGCGCCACGTCTGTTCCAGAAGATCTTTCCATGGTTTCAGAAGAACGTCACGAAGGGGTATGTGTCGCAGCCCCTGTCGGGCGAGCGCGTCGCCGATGTTGTGGCAGAACCGGAGTTCGGCCAATCCGGCGTCCACTGGAGCTGGGGCAATCGTCAGTTGGCTGGCCGAGAGGCTTTTGCCCAAGGGTTGTCCTCCAAGGCAACCGACGCCGGGCGTTCCCGGGAATTGTGGGAGCTCAGCGTCGGTTTGGTCGGCTTGGCAACGCCCGGCCATTTGCCTGGCCTCTCGTCGGCTTAAGCGTCTGGCCGCCGCGCTGAACCCTTCACTGGTCCGAGGGCCCTGCCCCAACAGTTCAGAACGGGTTCGCCCGAGTCGGGCTGCATAGAGCAGCTCAGGAAGCCCAAGAGAGAGATCGAGGGGCCTTGGAAAGCGGCCTCCGACGTCGCGCCCCACAAGCGGAGCCGTTGTCGGTCTGGCTGGGGAAAACCGGGCCAGCCGGTTGGTGCAGACCACGCCTGGCGCGGCTTCCGTCAAAGGAAGTGTCCAAAATTTCTGACACTTCTGGTTGGCGGCTTGTTTCTGGCAGGTTATCCCGTAGAGCCCGCCCGAAGCGGACACCCAGCCCGTCCTTATAATCATTTATTTTCAATATATTAGAAGGTAACCCCACCAGTCAGGCCTTGAGCACGTGAAAAACCGGTTTCAGCCAGCATGTGGTCCGCCCGGGGAAAAGTGTAAATTTTAGTTGACACTTTTCCCCGGGCAGCTATCCTTGCCTCTCATCAGGACCACTTTGGTGACATCCCAAAGCCTTGCCTGACAGATCAGATGGCAAGGGAAATGATCGTGGCAAAACCGGAACCGAAGACGATACATGACAGACCCATCAACGTGGTGATCGTCACGCTGGATCGACACTTGTCCTCTTCGGTCGCTCGCGCGGAGCAGTCGTTGAGAGCGCAAGTTCCCGGT
>CALGEE010000213.1 GCA_937881525.1 uncultured Sphingomonadales bacterium
CACAAAGCTCAAAAATCTAAGTTACATTTGACAATTTACCAGAGCTGCATCACCCTCGCCATCAGTCGATGGGGAGGATTTTTTCATGAATACGGATATATTGGCACCAGCAGCTGCGTTGGTGGTCTGGTCAATTATAATGTTGTTCTGGATGGCGGGTACACGCCTTCCTGCCATGTCAAAGATCGGGATGGATCTGAAACAAGCTGCGCCGGGTGGGCGAGGCCAAGACATTGACCCGAATGTGCCACCATCGGTCGCGTGGAAGTCCCACAATTACGCGCATCTTATGGAACAGCCGACAATATTCTACGCCACCATTATGATATTGGCGCTTTCAGGTGGAGCGACGGACCTGTCGGTCGCATTGGCATGGGGCTACACCGTTCTACGTGTCATTCACAGCATCTGGCAGGCAACGGTTAATACCGTCAGCATCCGCTTCATGTTCTTTTTATTATCAACACTTTGCCTAACAATCTTGGCAATACAGGCTTTGATCGCAACTATTTAAGGGGGAATGATATGGAAAGTAGTATTTTAGGACCAGTCGTCGCGCTTGCGGCATGGACGATGATTATCTGGATATGGATGTATGCCACGCGCATACCCGCCATGAACCGCGCAGGGATTGACGGAACGAAAATTGTTGGTTCCTCCAGCGGAGCCTTGCGCGATGCTCTTATAGCTAAAGGCGAAGAAAAAGCTTCGTGGGTTGCAGATAATTACAATCACTTACATGAAGCACCTACGGTGTTTTATGCAATATGTTTGACACTTGCCTTGGTAGGTCAGGGCGACAATCTGAATGCAACCATTGCGTGGGTTTATGTCGGTCTACGTGTGGCGCACAGCCTCGTTCAAATATTGTCTAACCGCGTTGTTATCCGCTTTGCACTGTTTGCATTGTCATCATTGGCGCTCATAATGCTTGTAGTACATGCCGTAATGGCGGTGCTGTTTAACTAACGGCTAAAATGCCCAACCAGCTCGATATGGGTTGACCAGCGAAATTGTCCTACGGGCCATATCCGCTGCAACCTGTATCCAGCGGCCACCAGCGTTTTGGCGTCGCGCGCAAAGCTTGCTGGATTACAACTTACATAGGCAATATTTGCCACGTTAGATGCTGCAAGTTGCGCAACCTGCTCCTTCGCGCCCGCACGAGGCGGATCAAGGACTACAGTCTGAAATTTATTCAATTCCTCAGGCGTCAATGGCCGCCGGAACAGATCTCTATGTTCGGCAAATATCCTCCTGCCACTGCGCCCGGCAGCAGCCTTTAAAGCAAGGCTCGCCTGAAGATCGGCCTCACCGGCATAAATCTTCCGACCTGCACCCATCGACAGCGCAAAAGTTCCTGACCCAGCAAAAAGGTCTGCGATGATAGTATCGCTGCCGACGATTTCTTTTACGGCGTTCACCAACGCAGCCTCGCCGTCGACGGTGGCCTGAAGGAAGCCATAAGGCTGATACCCGACAGCAACTCCGCCAAGCGTTACAGTCACGGGCTCAGGCTCATAAAACGGAACAGGGCCATAGCCTTCATCAAGCGACAGCCGCGCGAGATTGTGGGTTTTGGCGAATTCGGACAGCAGCTCATGCGTGTCGAGATCATTTGCAATCCAGTTCTCAATGAGAACATCAACGCCCTGATCTGCCATCGCCAATTTAATTTGCACCTGACGCGCACGGTTTAGCCGTGGTTCCAATAAAGCCCGCATCGGGCCGAGTAGGGCAAACAACTCCGGCGCCATGACGTCACATTGCCTGACGTCAATGATGCGGTGACTTTTTTCAGTACTGAAGCCTAACTGAAATTGCTTGCCAGCCCAAGCTGAACGGACAGCAATGCGACGGCGGGTTTTTGGCGGTGACAGATGAACAGACATCACCTCGCCGATCTCAACCTGCTGCGTGGCTAGAGCATGCGTGACGCGCTCGGCTATGAACAGTCGCAGGCTGTCTTCGTCGAGATGCTGTAATTGGCAACCACCGCATAAGGGAAAATGCTGGCATGGTGGGGGTACATGATGGGGGCCGTGGATAAGGCCGCCGGATGGATCTACACTGTCGCCGGGAGCTGCAAGCGCGACATAACGGCCATTTGCGGTCACACCGTCACCGCGTGCGGCAACCCTGATAATCTCTTCGGTAATTTCCATACCGCCCCATGCCCGTGAAGGGCCAAGCAATCAACTGGCGTCTTTGGACGCTGGCGTTTGGTAAGTCATACGCGTTGCATCAAAACTATCCGCCGCTGCACGGCCACGGCCATCGGTGAGGACAATGAAACGCCGCAACCCGCCATCGGGGTGACGGGTAACCGGCGTCACCTCAGCAGCCTGCCAAAGCAGTCAGGAGCACGGTAACGCCGAAGCACTTAGATATCGGCGTAAACATGGGTTTCGGCAGCACCGCCGGGATGCGTCACTGCGCCCTGATAGGCCGGCCCAACATTCTGCGCATAACGCCAAATGGCGCCAGACTGATAATCCGTTTCGCGCGGTTTCCAGCTTTTCCTTCTATTTTCAAGTATTTCAGAGGCAACATTCAGATCAATTACACCCGTTTCGGCGTCGATCATTATTTCGTCGCCATCTTCTATAAATGCAATCGGCCCGCCCAATGCTGCTTCAGGCCCAACATGACCAATGCAGAAGCCCCGCGTTGCACCGGAGAAACGCCCATCGGTGATGAGAGCAACTTTCTCGCC
>CALGEE010000214.1 GCA_937881525.1 uncultured Sphingomonadales bacterium
CGGCGATGTCGTGACCCGCGGAGAAATTGCGGCCATCGGCACCCAGGATGATGACCTTGACGCTTTCATCGCGGACCGCGCGATCAAACGCGGCATTGACTTCGTAAATCATCTGCGGGTTGATTGCATTGTGCTTGTCCGGGCGGGCCAGCATAATGCGGGCAACGCCCTCGGCTGGGTTTTCGTAACGGATATTGTCTTCGTTCATAGATTTGGATCCTCGAAAAAGATTAGTCGTTGAGTTTCGGGCGGGCAGCGGTCTTCCATTCTGCGCGACTATTGGCGACAGTCTCGGCGGCTTTGTCCCAAAAGGCCGCGCCCTTTGCCATGTTTATAAAGCTGAAATGGGTGGCGTGGCGGAATTCGAGTATCTCTGCGCCATCGGGGCCGGGCCGATAAGTATAGGGCACGCCCGACGGGATGAAGAAACTGTCGCGCTCGCCCAATATTTCGGTGCCAAGTTTTATGCTGCCCGCGATGATATAATACAGGCAATCGGCATCGTGGCAGTGCAGCGGCAGCGGATAATCCTTTTTGAACCAGACATGGGTCAGGCTGAAACCGGGGATATTGACCAGCACCTTGACCTCGTCCCCATCCATAAACCCCGCCGCGACAAGCTTATCCATGCCTTCTCGCTGGGTCGGTGTGAACGGCTCGACGGTCATACAGCCTTCATCCATAAGATCCTTGGCATCGCTAGCGCGGAATATCTGGAATTTTGAAGTATCGCTCTGATTCACGAACATGGAACTATCCCTTCTTGGAACCGATGCTGGCGACATGCGCCGTCATTAGCCGTTGATAATCATCACCCAGCATTAGCGAGCTGTTGACCAGACGTTCGACCGAGGCAGCCTGATGTGCAGGCAGGTCTGCCGAAAGCTCGATGGCAACCTTGGACGCGCCCATCATTTCGCCGTTTTGCTGAGCCAGGTGGTGGCAGAAGGCCATGACATCCTCCTCAAAGCTTTCATCGGGGAAAATCTTATGCACCAGTCCCATGATCCGCGCTTCCTCTGCGTCGACTGGCATATTGGCGGTTATCAGCAACCGCGCCCAATGCGGGCCGACCAGACGGACAAGGCGGCTGACGCCGTTGGTCGCGGGTAGGATGCCGAATTTGGCCTCGGGAAAGGCGTAGCTTGCACTCGTTGCGGCCAGACGGAAATCGCACGACAGCGACATTTCCAAACTGCCACCGACACAGCGCGCTTGATGCGCGACAACAAAGGGCTTTTCGATAGCCTCCATCTCGTCCCAAATCTGCCGCATACGGGTAGGCAGGCGGCGGTGCATTTCGCGTATGCCCGAACCGGTGGTGGGGAGCAAACCACCGCCGTCGCCTTTCAAATCCGCGCCTGCCGAAAAATAGCGCCCGGTGGAACGGATCAACATAACTTTGAGATCGGGCGCATCGCGAAATCGCTCGACCGCCTCGCCGAGCAACGCCATTAATTCAATGCTCATAGCGTTCAATTTTTCTGGCCGGTTGAAGGTCGCGATTAGGATTGCCTCATCTTGGCTAACGAGGAGATGGGGTGCTTCACTCATATCATTGTTCCTTTAACATCGCGCCGCCGGCGGCAATCAAATGTCCGGCAGCCTGAATCATCCCCGATTTGTCGAGAGCTGCGCATGCGGGCATGTTGGCCAAGCCTGAAGCCGCGCGGATCGCATCTATGATCGGTTCGGGATTCTCACCTTCCAGCTCGTAAATGGTCATCAATGTCCATTGTGGTGCGGCGTCCAGATTATAAACGCGCTGAAAATCCATACGGAACAAATGACCGCCAATCACGCCGGGCATGCGGCAGACATCGGCCAGATGCTGGTCGCGATACCAAGCGACAAATTCCTCCTCGCAGCCCGGCACTGCGCGCGATAGGATGGTATAGGTAAAACGGGGCATAGGCGGTCCTCTTCCTAATGCACATAGCGACATGCATTAGGGCTGGCTAGGGACTGTTTTCAGTTTTATGGTTCAGCATTGGTGTAAAAAGGAATCGAGGATGGCCGGGAAAATTGAGACCGAGGGGAACGAGCGCTGGTCGCTGCGTCCAGAAGGCTCGAACTGGGGCGATTTCGGCCGAAATGACCAGATTGGCCGACTGAACCTGATTACGCCCGATTGCCGCCGCGCAGCGGCCCAAGAAGTGCGTGAGGGTATTGCGTTTTGTCTGTCGTTGCCGCTCGATTGTCCGCGCGTCCAGCTCAATCCGCGCCGCTTCCCCCCTGAACAGTCGTTTTCTATGCGCGGTGACGATCCGGTAATGAACTATCCATATGGCCGCGCT
>CALGEE010000215.1 GCA_937881525.1 uncultured Sphingomonadales bacterium
GTTTTTCGCTGAAAATAAGGTTGGGGAACCACGCAGGCTCATTTGGTCCTTGAGCACAAGCGTGTTCATATTGTTGTTGGCTGCGATCATGTCGTTTGGTGCCGGATTGCAATACTGGAACCACAAGATGTTGTATGAGAACGAAGTGCGTCTTGCGGATGACAAGCACCTTGTCACGGCCTCCTATCTGGCGCTTTCGCTGTCGCGCTATTCTCGGGACGTGTCGCTGGCCTTCTCTCACTGGGCAAATAGCGTTACCTCTGCAGGCGCAACAGGTGCAGCCGTTTACGACCACACATATGTTGCCAAGTCGATGGATATCGATGGGCTCGCAATACTGTCACAAAACAACACGGTGGAAAGCAGCTATAGCCTAATCGGCCACGACATTGCTCTGCCTGATGAAGCGATTTTGGAAGAGCTTCGCGTTCAAAGTAATGATCATCTGCATGGCGTTCAGATCTCCGACCTTCAACGCATCGGGGACACGCGTTACTTCATTCTCGGCTTCAATCTCGACAACGATCGCCTGGCCATCGGCTATCTGAACCTCAATTACATCAAACACGTTCAGAAACAGATCGCGTTCGGCGAATTGGGACATGCCGCGATCTTCGACTCCAGCGGCCGTGCTGTGGCCCATCCTGTTCCTGCCGTCGAAGAAAACATGATGGATGCCTCCGGCCTGTCGATCGTGGCCCGAATGATGAATGGCGAAACCGGCGTCGACCAGTTCTTTTCGCCGCCAATGAACGCCGATATGATTGCCGGCTTTACCTATGTACCGGAAGCAGGCTGGCTCGTGATGGTCCCGCAGCCAATCAAGGAATTGTCCGACTCTGTTGCCGCAAGTTTGCGGAGCACCAATCTTTTTATCCTGGGTGTTTCAATTGTTCTGGCATTGTTGGGCTGGGTTTTAACCCGGGTCTTGGTGCGCCCGATCCATAGATTCACCACCGCAAGCCTTGAGATTGCCGATGGCAACTACGCCGTCGACCTGCCCGATCAGGAAAACTCCTCTCGCGAAATGTGGCGCCTGAATGAGGCCTTGAAGATCATGGTCGATCAGGTCTCCAAGTCGAAAAGCCACCTTCAGGCCGCCTTGGAAATCGAGGCTTACGAAAACAAGCGCAAGAGCGAGTTTCTTATCGTCGCAAGCCACGAGCTGCGCTCTCCTCTGTCCGGCGTCGTAGGAATGCTGTCGGCCTGTAGCGAACAGGCCGAGGATAAAGACTTGGCGACCTATCTTGACGTTGCGACCCGGTCCGCCAAGCAACTGAACTACATTGTTGATGAATTGATCCACTTTGCTGAGGAGGAGGCCGACAATACGCAGACCAATCTTGAGAGCTTCAATGCAGAACAGGAGTTTTCCCAACTCGCCGCCATCTATGGACAGCAGACCAAGTCGGCCGGGCTAAAATTCCACTATGCGGCGCAACCGGGACTGGACCAAGACCTGGTCACGGATCGCCACAAGGTGTTCCAGATCGTTGGCAACCTGCTCGAAAACTCGATCAAATATACCAACAGCGGTAGCGTTTCTTTGGATGTCGCGCTGGAAACTCAGTCCGGAACGAACGACAGCTGGCTGAACATCAGGGTCAAAGACACCGGTATCGGTATAGATGCTGCAGATCTCGACAAGATTTTTGAGCCCTTCTATCAGGTCGAAAGCTCATTTTCCCGCAGCTACAACGGCCTTGGCATCGGCCTTTCCATAGCCAAGTCGATGCTCATCAGGCTCGATGGCCATATTGAGTGCAAAAGCGAGGTCGGCAAAGGGACCGAGTTCCAACTGCGTGTACCGGTGCAAATCGGCAGTTCAGACGGACACATCTCATGATGTCCGCCAGTGCTACGGTCGCAGGGCAGGACGTTGCCAAGAAGATCTTGGTTGTGGATGACGATGACATCAACCGGGCGGTGGTGCGCGTTTTCATGGAGCACCGTGGGTGCATCGTTATGGAGGCCCCAAGCGGTGAAGACGCCCTGAACTTTGCCGACCTGAATGGCTTTGACCTCATCTTGATGGATCTCAGCATGCCACGCATGGACGGATTTGAAACGACCAGGCGCATACGCGCGGAAAACAAGATCTCGGGGTCCACGCCGATCTTTGCCCTGACCGCACATAACGCAGAACCAAATATGGAAAAATGTCTTGGGTCAGGCATGAACGGCGTCTTGACCAAGCCTTTTGATTCCAACCGCGCGGACCAGTTGATGTCCATTATCAACAGTTCTGCAGACAACTCGCCCGCCTGAACCGTTGCCACCAACGTCGGCGACAACGCGGCCCAATGCGGACATGCTCTGGATATTGGCCAGATTGCTATCCCGGGCCACCGGGGCACGTGTTGGTGCCTCTCAGATGTAGTCGACCCGTCTGCGCCACGGCAAAAGCGATCAGCGCCTCCAAATCGGTGGCGATGCTCAGGTCGGTCTTTTGGGTTAAGGCCATGCAGCGGGCGGCCAACAAGACCCAATGAGAGCTTTCTGGAGTGGCCTCCGCCTTGGACCGGCACCTTTAGAACCTGCCCGTAGTCACCCAATCCAAGCGCTCTGCGACCCGCTGGGTTAATGACATCGATTTGTCCAACCAGATCATGCCACCTTAAGCCGGTTGCCTTGGACCCATGAATGTTTGCTTGTTGCGGTCGTCCCCCGTCAGCTATTCTATAGAAAATAATAGGCTTTCGCCCAAAAATCCCCACGCCATACGATGGTCCTGCAATGATCTTTCGCTTCATTCATTCCAGTGACCTGCACCTCGGTCGCCGCTTCGCCAATATCGCCGAGCCGCCCGACGGGAACCTGCGCGGCAGATTGATGGAGGCGCGGTTCGACAAGATCCGGGTGTTGGCCGAGGCTGCGCGCGAACAGGG
>CALGEE010000216.1 GCA_937881525.1 uncultured Sphingomonadales bacterium
CTTTCACAAGTTGATCCACCTTAACTACTGGTCCGAAATCCTGCGACCACCTCTATGGCAATGAAAAAGGCCAACAGCGTACAACGCAAAAGCCTGAAGCAATCGACATTCAAGATCACTGCACACGCTCGCAAAGCACTGCTGGACCTCAAAGGTGCTCAGCTGATCCACAGCTTTGTCGATCAGTTTATTGCCCAGCGTGAAGCCTACCGACGGGATGTCGCTGAAGCTCGAAGAGGGATCACGCGCCGATGAGGGTGCCTTTGGTTCTTCACGAGCTGGCCCACGCGGCTATGGTTCCAGGCGGAGGTGTTCTTGAGAAAGAGCCCGACGGGTGGCGCTTCCACCCCGCCTGCCCACCTGCAAACGGGGAAGCGATCGTACTGCAGGCCGTGGCGGGGTGTTGCGGTGAGCGGGTGTTCGCGGATCACGCTGGGGCGGAGCGTATGCTGCGTGAGGATCCCCGAGGGTTCTTTGACACCGAACACGCCTCACCCGAGGACCTGCTGGTGGCACACAACGCACCCGAGTACGTGGCGGGGCTTGTCGACAAGTATATGCTGCTCGACAGGCTTATGCGGGTGTTTGTCGAAATCGGGATGCACAGGATAAAGAAGCTGCAGGCCACGATGGAGTCGATGCCTGTGGGCGGCAAGATCCGCATTGATAACATTGCGATGAAACGTCCGTGGGAAACGCCAGCAACGGTGCATTGAACCCAGTGACATATGACGATGAAGAGCCCTGGGTAACGCCTGGGGCTTTTTCTATTCTACACACTCAACGCACACGGGGCGATTTTGTCGGTTCCGCTCGATCTTGCAGAACTTGCCTCAAACCCTTGATAAATAAGGGGTTTGTGGCGGAGACGATGGGATTCGAACCCACGAGACCCTTCCGGGCCTACTCCCTTAGCAGGGGAGCGCCTTCGACCACTCGGCCACGTCTCCGCTGATCCGTTTAGAGATGTGATGTCTGAGAAACAAGGCAGAAATCGCCCGCCTTGAAAAAGAGTGCGCTGGGCGATTGATTTTGAAACTGCCTGACCTTCGTGTTGTGTGCCTGAACGCCATTGAGACCTGTCAGAATGCTTGGCATATGGCGATGTGAGGAAAACTGGCTGATTGCGCGCGCATTTAGGGTTGGCAACTTCGGCCACTTGGGAGCGTGATGCGCCACCTGATCTCGAAACACTTTCCCTTTGAGCAGCCCCACTTGAGTGGTCCAGTTTAAAAGTTAGTGCATGATTGGCCTGTGGTCCATCGGGACGATGGCCTCTGGCGCTGGTGGGCGGTAGCCCAGGGCACTGTGGGGTCGTTTTGTATTGTAATGGGTTCTCCATCTTTCAATTATGATTTGGGCTTCGCGCAACGAGTAAAAGATTTCGCCGTTTAGCAATTCATCGCGCATCCGCCCGTTGAAGCTTTCGCAATAACCGTTCTCCCAAGGTGACCCAGGCTCGATGTATGCAGTCTTTGCTCCGACTGCTTTGATCCAGTCCCTGACGGCCTCAGCGATGAACTCTGGGCCATTGTCCGACCTGATATAGGCTGGCACGCCGCGCAGGATGAATAGGTCTGTCAGAGCGTCGATGACCTCCGTCGAGTTCAGTTTCCGTTTTACCCGGATCGCCAAGCATTCTCGGCTGTGTTCATCCAAGATGTTGAGCGTCCTGAACGCTCTGCCATCGTCGGTTCGGTGATGCACAAAGTCATACGACCAGACATGATTACGATACTCAGGACGCAAACGTATGCACGACCCATCATTGAGCCAGAGCCGTCCCTTCTTTGGTTGTTTCATTGGCACTTTAAGCCCCTCACGCCGCCATAAGCGTTCAACCCGCTTGTCGTTGACCTGCCAGCCTGCGTCCCTCAGCAAAGCCGCAACCCTGCGGTAGCCATATCGGCCATACTGGCGCGTCAATTCGATCATATCCGCGACCAAGCGTTCTTCGTCAGCACGCCCACGTGGCAATCGACGTTGTGTGGATCGATGCTGGCCCAGAACGCGACAAACCCGTCGCTCAGAAATCTTGAACCGACTACGCACATGATCGATGCAGGCGCGCCTACGCGAGGGGCTCAGAAGTTTCCCGATGCGGCCTCCTTCAAGATTAGCTTGTCCAGTGTCAGGTCGGAGACCGCACGCCGCAGACGCTCGTTCTCTTTCTGTAGCCGCTTCAGTTCCTTGAGTTGTTCTGTGCCCATTCCACCGTACTTCTTCTTCCAGCGGTAATAGGTTTGTTCAGTGACACTGATCTGTCTGATCGCGTCAATCCGAGGCATGCCTTGCCCCATCAGAACTTCAACCTGACGTAACTTCACGACAATCTCTTCGGGCTTGGGTCTCTTAATCGCCATCTCTGGTCCTCCGCTTTCCTAATTATAGAGGCGGACCACTTCAAAGGGGGAGGCTCAGTATCTCCAAAATCTTCTTCAGCGTAACCAGAAACAAAAACCACCCGCGCATTCGGCCGCGTCTTGAGCGCTTGCTGCACCCAGCTTGGGCCATCCAGACCCGGCATCACCACATCGGTCACAAAGACATCGATGGCGAGACTCTCATCCTTTAACAACTCTAACGCATCCTCTGCTGATTCGGCCTCCAGCACGGTGAATCCACGCATTTGAAGAGCACGTGAC
>CALGEE010000217.1 GCA_937881525.1 uncultured Sphingomonadales bacterium
CGGGACTGATTGCCGGCGCACGCACGGTCAAGATCGAACCAAAGGGCTCTGACACCTATGCTGTGACGCTCGAAATAGATCGCGGTACAATTCGGCAACTGTTGCGCGCCAACCGCAGCTGGTGATGGTGATGCGGGCCGGCAGTCAGACAGTTTTGCGCGGCATTAAACATATGCTCATCGCCGTCACAATTGTGGCGGCTATGCCTGTATTGGCCGCGGGTGACATAAAACGGGTTGAGGCCGTGGGACAGGCGGTTGCGACTGGCGCAGCCTCTGATGCGCGCCTCAGATCCCGCGCCTTGCAAGATGCGCTCTATCAGGCGGCGCTCAAGGGGGGCGCAAGTGTCAATGGTTATAGCGTCACCTCTAATGCTGTTTTGACAAGTGATGTATTGGTGGTCAGACCGGACAGTCAAATTCTTGACTATAGGATCCTGGAGGAGAAGGTGACCCGCTCCAGCGCGCGGATTGCCATTCAAGCCTATGTTGGGCGCATCGATGCCCCGCCCGCCTGCGCCCGCCGGGCGGTTTTGGACATCGCGCTACAGCGCCCGCAGGTGGCATTGGCGGCTTCTGCGCCCGCCTGGCTGATTGCAACTGAAGAGGTGACCGCGGCGCTGCTGGAGCGCGACATCAACGCGCTCGACGGTGTGACCCTAGTTCAGGCATCCGATGTCAGCAGCCAAAGCCAATCCAGCCTGGCGGCGGAGTTTGACTATACGTCTTTGACCCTTGGTGTGCTGCAAAATCCCGGCGCGGGAGCTCAGGCGAAAACGCTATCCACCACGATTTCTTTATCCGGCATTAAAAGCAGTGCGTTCAAAAACGGTCTGATGGTCCAAGTTGAAAGTAAATTATTTGATCCCAGCTTGGAGAGCGCGCCTTTGATGCGGGTGGAGACGCGCGAATTGTTACTGAATCGCACCACGCCAATCCAGCTGGTGAACGCAAATTCCCGCGCGACCCGGCAAGAAATCTTGATGCAAATCGGAGCTATGGCGCGGGATATGGCGCGCGACATGATTGTTCAAAGGATGTGCCAATCCCTTTCCGCTAAGTTGGTCTTGCGCGAAGGAACACTCACAGCCCCTTTCGGCCGGAATGATGGCCTCACCCGCCATCATCTTGCCTATACACAGGGCAGGGATACGCCCTATGAAATTCTGGAAATTGAAGTCCTAAACGATCAATCCGCAGAGGTTCGCCCTTTGGATAGTTCACGGACAAGCGCGTTCTTTGCCGGTCAAACCGTTCAATTTATGGAGCTGAAATGAGAGTCTTTTCGTACCGACTTGGGTTGCTGATCCTACCGATGATATCTGCCATTGCCCTTCTTACACCGGCTTTGGCCAATACAGTTGTGACCGGATTAGATATCAAATCTGCAATCTTAGAGCGGCTGGCACATGAAGACATCATGGCCGTGCCGAAAGTTGCGGATCATAGGCGCTACTATACATGTGATCAGACTCTTCTTGTGGAGGCAAAATACCCGGGCAAATGGGACACCGTGACCGTCACCTGTCCAAATCAAGATGTTGCGTTATCATGGACCGTAATGATCCGAGTTGTGGATGCGTCCCCTGGACTTAAGGAAAATAATCAACCCGACGCTAACAATTCACCTAAAGTCGTCGTATTACTAGCAAGCGTTAAAAAAGGAGAAGTTTTAACGCCCGATATTATGACACTCATTCCCGCGCCTCGTGGATCGAGAATAGGCTCATTCTATCGGGTAGAAGATGTGGTAGGACGCAGAACAACTCAAGCTCTAAGCGCAATGCAACCACTCCGTGCGCGCAACCTAGAGTTCGATTGGGCGCTGACAACTGGGCAGCCGGTGCAAATCGTACAACGAATATCTGGCCTAGAAATTTCAACGATCGGCGAAGCCCTTGATAATGCGCAGATTGGTGATATTACGGACGTAAGAAATATAAAGTCGGGTAAAATAATTGCGGTTCGTGTAAAAAGTTCAAGAAAAGTTACACCAATCGCTAACATCAACTAGATCTGCGTCGTTAATGGTTTATCAGGAGGATGTCATGGTTGACTCTATTAAACATAACATGCGGCAAATGCTTGTGCCAGGTGCACAGGATGCCAAGGCGGCGCCGCCCCGAGGTGGGCAAGCGTCCGCAGACGTTACAGCGGTCTCGGCGGGTTCTGTCGATGCCAGCAGCTTGTCTATAAAGGCGTCGGTCTCTGCGCTGGTGGAAACACCACCGATTGATATCGAGGTTGTAAGCCGGATCAAGCAACAGATCGAAGCCGGGAAATACCCGATTAATCTAGATCTGGTTTCCGAGCGCCTTATGGAAAGCTACCTAGAAATGAAGGGCTGAACTGTTCGCAGTATTTGGTGGTCATCGCAATGGAAATTGAAAAATCACTCGATGAAGCCGCAGCCCTAATTTCAAAATGCTGGGACTTAAGACACAAACCCAATGATCTAGGCGTTTGCAGAATTCAAATTCAAACGTTGGTCGCAGATCTGATTGAGCACAGTCAAAATGAACGGGGAGCGTTTCCCGTAAAAGAGGAGGTCATTCAAAAATTGGGTGAGCTTGTGCGCAACTTTGACGAATTAGAAGCAAAACTTGATAAACATAGATCAGCAATAGATGCAGTGATCTCTAATGC
>CALGEE010000218.1 GCA_937881525.1 uncultured Sphingomonadales bacterium
GCTAGACGCATCGCAAAACTATGTTATTAAACATGATAATTATGAGTCAGACTCTGAGACCCGCAACTTCGAAGGATTGTCCGATGAGCACATATGACGAAACATTCGACTTTGTCGTCGTCGGCAGCGGCGGAGGATCGATGTGTGCCGCGCTTGTGCTGCGACAGGCTGGCAAGTCTGTGCTGATCCTCGAAAAAACCGACCTGATCGGCGGCACAACAGCGCGCTCGGGTGGCGTCATGTGGATACCCAACAACCGCTTCATGAAGCGCGACGGGGTCGAGGACAGCCGGGAAAAGTCGATAGCCTATATGGACTCGGTGGTTGGCGATCATAATGACACACCGGGTGCCACGAAAGCGCGACGAGATGCCTATGTTGATAACAGCACAGAGATGGTCGATTTCCTCGTTGATCAGGGAATTAAGCTCAACCGCGTCTCTTATTGGCCGGATTATTATGACAACCAGCCAGGTGGTTCGGAAGAAGGCCGCACGGTTGTCGCCGAACTGTTCAATGTGAATGAGCTTGGCGAATGGAAATCCAAGCTGCGTCCCAATTTCATTCCGATGATGGGAACGCTGGACGAGTTCCTCAAGCTCAGGTTCATCAAAAAGAGCTGGGAGGCCAAGAAGATTGCGGTGCGACTTGGGCTGCGGACAATTGGCGCGAAGCTGACAGGTAAGCACTACGTCACTGCAGGTGCCGCGCTTCAGGGGCGAATGTTTCAGGCGGCGTTGAAAGCCCGTGTCGAATTTCGTATCAATTCCGCAGTCCAAGAGCTGGTTGTCGAAGACGGCAGGGTCAAAGGCGTTGTCGCAATGATAAACAGCAAGCCATATCGGGTAGCGGCGAAATTGGGCGTCCTGGTGAACGCCGGCGGTTTTGCGCACAATCAGGAAATGCGCGACAAATATATTCCGGGAACGAGCGTCAAATGGACCAATGTGACCGAAGGCGATACCGGCGAGATGATCCTGGAGATGATGCGCCACGGCGCCGCCATCGCGCAAATGGAGGAAATGGTCGGCAACCAGATGTCGATCCCGCCAGGCATGGAAAATGATGCGGTAAAACCCGTTGTGCAAGGCGTCACTGCCGCGCCACATGCTATACTCGTGGACCAAACCGGCGTACGCTACATGAACGAAAGCGGATCTTACATGACCTATTGTCAGGGCATGCTTGAGCGCAACAAGACTGTTCCTGCCGTACCGAGCTGGGCAATCATGGATAGCCAATACATCAAGAACTACGGTCTGATAACGCCATTTCCAAGCACAAAAAAGCCGCAAGCCTGGTATGATTCAGGTTATCTTAAAAAGGCCGATACGATTGAAGAGCTGGCAGGCATGCTAAACATTGGTCCCTCAGCGCTCCGTGCAACGGTCGATCGCTTCAACGGCTTTGTAGAAAACAACAAGGATGAGGATTTCAACCGGGGGGAGCGGGCCTATGATCGCTGGCTGGGCGATCCTTACCACCCGAACAACGCCTCACTTGGAAGCATCAGCAAAGGCCCCTTTTATGCGGTCGAGGTCGTTCCCGGCGACGTTGGCACTTATGGCGGCGTGGTGACCGACGACAATGCCCGCGTGTTGCGCGAGGATGGAACTGCAATTGAAGGCCTCTACGCCACAGGCATTTCCACTGCATCGGTCATGGGCCGCGCGTATGCTGGAGCCGGAGCCAGCGTCGGCCCGTCATTCGTGTGGGGCTATGTCACCGCCAAACATGTTTTGGCTTCTGCATAGGGTGCACATCATGGCACTCAACGACCGCGACCTGCGCATATCGCTATCCGATGCTCGAACGATAGATGCTACAACCAGTTACGCACGTAGCGGCATTTTGCGGATTGGCGATCTTTTTTCTGAAGCTGTAGCAGACGCGCTGCATCATCACCTTGATCGAGAAGTGGAGTGGGGACGGGTAGTCAGCCAAGGGGATAAGGCATGGGATTTGACACCTCAAGCCATTGCCCTGCTGCAAGGCGAAAATGAAAAAGCATTTCTCTCCAAAATCCATGAATCAGCGCGCGATGGGTTCCAATTCTTGTTTGATTCGCTCATCGTATCTGACAACGCAGACGAACGCCGGGCTCGAGGGTTGCTGGTCGA
>CALGEE010000219.1 GCA_937881525.1 uncultured Sphingomonadales bacterium
ATAACTTCGCTGCCTGGCGTGCCCACCATGTATCAAGCGTTGCTGGATTGCCCTAACCTTGTAAAAACCGATTTCAGTAGCCTTCGCGCCTGTATTTCGGGCGGCGCTCCCTTGGCCGGTGAGCTGAAAAAGCGGTTTGAGACAGCTACCGGAGCCGTCGTTATCGAAGGCTATGGCTTAACCGAAAGCTCAGGCGTTGTTTCGTGCAACCCATATGAGGGCCTGAACAAGATTGGCAGCATAGGGCAACCTCTCCCTGGAACCGACGTCCGGCTTGTTGACAAGGAGGACCCGGCTAAGCCCGCTCTACCTGGCGAACCCGGCGAGCTTACTTTCTCTGGTCCACAGGTTATGTGCGGATATTGGAATCGGCCAGAGGCGGATGCAGAAGTGTTTCTCGGCAAGTATCTGCGCACCGGCGATGTCGCGACGATTGACGAAGAAGGCTTTATCTTCATCGTTGACCGGTTGAAGGACATGATCGCCGTTGGCGGGTTTAAGGTGTTCCCAAGCCAGGTTGAAGACATTCTCTATCAACATCCTGCGGTTAAGGAGGCCCTCGTCATTGGCGTCGGTGATGCATATCTCGGTGAAATTCCGCGGGCCTTTGTGACATTGCACAATGGGGTAACCGAAGATGGCGCTGTACTTGCTGCCTGGCTCAACCCGAAATTGGGCAAGCATGAACGCGTTCAGGGTGTCACGATCATGGATGTCTTGCCAAAAACAATGATCGGCAAGCTTGACCGCAAAGCATTGCGGATCGCGCTGGGTCCTTAGGCGTTGGTCTGCGATGGAAGGGGATCCCGCTCTCATCCGCAAAATAATCCATGTCGACATGGATGCATTTTATGCCAGCGTTGAGCAGCGGGATAACCCCGATCTGCGGGGCAAACCTGTCGCCGTCGGCGGCTCATCCAAGCGTGGCGTAGTCGCTGCGGCAAGCTATGAAGCGCGCGCGTTCGGTGTACGCTCGGCCATGCCTTCGGTCACGGCGCAAAGGCAATGCCCCGACCTAATTTTCGTCAAACCAAGGTTTGAGGCCTACAAAGATGTATCTCGGCAAATTCGAGAAATATTCGCGCGGCACACCGACCTCATTCAACCGCTCTCCTTAGATGAGGCCTATCTTGATGTGACCCATGACAAGCAGGGCATCGGGTCAGCGGTCAAGATTGCTAAGGCAATCCGCGCGGCTATCCGCGACGAGACGGGGCTTACCGCCAGCGCTGGCGTAAGCTACAACAAGTTCATTGCGAAGCTGGCCAGCGACCAGAATAAGCCCGACGGAATGTGCGTCATATTGCCGGATCAAGGCCCGGAGTTTGTCGCCAGCTTGCCTGTACGCCGTTTCCACGGCGTCGGGCCGCGTACTGCCGAGAAAATGGCAAAGCTGGGGGTGCATACGGGCGCGGACCTTGCGCAAAAGGATGAGGCGTGGCTGGCACAGCATTTTGGCAGTTGGGGCAGCTACCTTTTCTGGGCCGCACGCGGGATTGATCACCGTCCAGTCAACGAAAATGCTGTGCGCAAATCGATCGGGGCGGAAAGCACCTATTACAACGACAAGCGCAGTGAACCAGAACTGCGGGATGCATTAGAAGAAATAGTCGATATCGTTTGGGACCGCATTGACCGGTATCAGGCAGAGGGTAGGACATTAGTATTGAAGGCACGCTATTCGGATTTCCGGACGATCACGCGCTCTCGTACCGTTGGGTATGCCTTGTCCGACCGTGCAACCATTGCGCAGGTTGGGCATGCGTTGCTTGATCAAATTTTACCCGTCGAAATGGGCGTTCGGCTTCTTGGGCTAACATTATCCGGTTTGGTAGGGCACGATGAAATCGCGCACGGTGCAAAGCCGCAGGGACAATTTACATTTGATTGATTGAAAATTGAAATTTTTCGTCATATATCATGAAACTGTTATGCATATGTAACACAGGAAATGAAATGGCGCGCCCACAAACAGACATTGATGCTGGAAGAACTGCACTGCTGGAGGTGGTAGATGATTTGGTTCGCAAGCGCGGGGCGGTAGACATCTCGATGACAGATCTTGCCGCTGCGGCTGGCATGTCGCCATCTAATCTATACCGCTTTTTCGACAATAAAGAAGCATTGCTTGAAGCGGTGGCCGAGCGCTTTTTTGCCGAAAAAGTCGCGATAATGGTTGAGGTAACAGAATCCGACTTGCCTGTGCAGGACAAGATGTACCAATTTTTTGCGCGGCGTTTTCGCGCGATGGTTGTTCAATATGAGGCCGAACCAGACCTACTGAAAAGTTACCTCGAAATTGGCCAGCAATATTTTGAGGTTGTCCGCGGATATGTTGATCTGGGAGATCATTATCTCTCTCTCATTGTCGCAGAAGCCATGGACTTGGGCTATTTTGAAGGCCTCTCGATTGATGAGACAGTGTCCCTCATCAACCAGATGGTACAGTGCTACACAAACCCCGATGCGCTTTTTTACGTTGGCCCGGTCAAGTTGAGGGTCGAGAAGCTTGCATCTATTGTTGAGACAATTTTTCGAGGACTAGGTAAAAAGTCGACAGCGCAAAAGCTTGCCCAACCGCACATCAGAATTGTTTCATAAACCGAGCAGGTATCTAGGGTTTCTGGCGGCTGCCGAATTGTGTCGCAGCCGAGCCAAGGCAAGGAATGTCGCAAAACACCCCTGTTCGGTCTGTGCCCGCCTTTGTAGCATATAATCACTTTTACAATGTCACAGTGCTGATTTAAGCACATGATTAAATTTGAGGGGAGTAAGCTGTTTATGCGCGTCGATAATGCTATATTTCCATCAATGGAGCAGGCTTCGGCATTTTTCGGCGGTCCAGAGAATGGGCCGTTTATCATGGTCAATTTGCTGAAGTTCAAAGACAAGGCGGAATATGCCGATGACAGTGATTCCGATCTTTCGGGCGCTGCTGCTTATGCCCGTTATGGGAAAGCTATTCAGGCCTGCTTGGCAGCTGTTGGGGCGCGCCAAATTTACGCCGGGAACGTTACTGGAATGATGATCGGTGAAGTTGAGGACCAATGGGACATGATCGCCTTGGTCGAATATCCGTCACTCTCGGCCATGCAGAAAATGATGTCTTCGCCTGAATATCAGGCCATTGAAACCCATCGCAAAGCGGGGCTTTCTGGCCAATTAAATATCCGCACCAGTAAGATTGGACGTTAATATGAAGCCTATGAAGAACCGCATGACTGAGCTGCTCGGCGTCGAATATCCCATCATTCAAGCGCCAATGGGTTGGATTGCGCGGGCGCAACTGGCATCGGCAGTGTCGAACGCGGGTGGACTTGGTATCATCGAAACATCCTCAGGTGAGTTGGATGCAGTACGCGCCGAAATCATCAAGATGCGTGAACTTACCGATAAGCCCTTCGGTGTGAATATCGCACAAGCCTTTGTGCGTGATCCCGGGATCGTTGATTTTGTGGTCGACCAAGGCATCAAGTTTGTAACTACATCAGCGGGCGACCCCAACAAATATTGCGGACCATTAAAGGCGGCTGGCCTTACTGTGTTTCACGTCGTACCAACATTGGCAGGTGCGTTGAAAGCTATTGATGCTGGCGTTGATGGCCTAGTGGTTGAAGGCGGCGAAGGCGGAGGTTTCAAAAATCCGAAGGACGTTGCTTTAATGGTCCTGTTGCCTCTCATCCGGAGCAAATTGGATGTGCCAATTGTGGCCGCCGGCGGTATCGTCTGCGGACGGACAATGGCAGCTGCCTTCGCTCTTGGCGCTGAGGCGGTTCAAATGGGCACACGGATGGTAAGCGCTGCGGAATCACCCGTGCACCATAATTGGAAAGACGCCATCATCAACGCGAAGGAAACCGATACATTGTTCCTTAACCGTCATGGACCCGGACCGGCATTGCGCGCCTTGCGCACCGAGCGAACAACAAAGCTAGACGTTGAACCAACGGATAACATCATGGGCGAAATGCGGGGGGTACTTGATTTGTATTTCGGCGGTGACATGGAGGCTGCGATTGCGCTTTCCGGGCAAGTGGCCGGACGCATTGATGCGGTGAAACCCGCCAAGCAAATCATCGACGAAGTGATGGACGAATTTTATTCTGTCATGAATGATTTGCGACGCGACTATCTTTAGGATTTTGACTTGGCCCCAGTCCTTGAAGAGTTTCTGAGCGATCCTGCCGCAGATGTTTCGGCGCTGCATGATGTTGCCCGGATCAAGGCCATATTGGAGCAATGTGGGCGTGATGGCCGTGCGATCAGCTATTCCGAGCTTTTGCTGAACCTTGGCTTCCGCTTCACACGGCCCAAAATGCGCGCGGTCTGTAAGACGCTGGACAAGATAGACCAGATCACCGCCGAAGAAGGTGCACCTGCGCTCGCGGTGCTTGTGGTGCGTGAAGGGGACGGCTTACCGGGGCAGGGATGGTGGACAGGGCGAACTGATTATCAAGGTGAATGGACAGGGCCGCAAGCGCATGCCCATATCCGCACGCTGCAGGATGATGTGTTCGCATATTGGCAAAACCAATCGCTTCGAATTTGAAACTCATCTGGGATCACGAAACTAATGCAACAGGCAGTAGACTTTTTGGACGAAAGCAAGGCGTTATGCGCGCTGCTGACGCCGCTTTCCGAAGCAGAGTTCGAAGCGTCAACCCAGTTCAAGGGCTGGACCATCAACAACATCATCCGCCATCTGCATGTTTGGAACATAGCGGTCGACTTATCATTGCGTGACAAGGCAGCCTTTGGCGCGTTTGTAGCCGAGATGATGGCTGGTGTTCGCGGGGGAAAGCTGCCTGAGTTTGAGGTAAGCTATCTAGATGGTCTTTCGGGCCATGCATTACGAAACGCTTGGATAGAGCGCGCGAAAGCTACTGCCGCGGCATTTGCTGCCACAGATCCTAAGCTTCGTCTCAAATGGGTTGGTCCGGATATGAGCGCGCTAAGTTCAATCACTGCGCGGCTAATGGAAACATGGGCACATGGGCAGGCCGTTTACGATGCTCTTGGCGTGGAGCGGCAGGACACTGACCGGATTGGTAACATCGTACGCCTTGGCGTAAATACGTGGGGCTTCACATGGAAAAATCGCCGCCTCGAGCCACCGGGCGAGATGCCGAGAGTTCGCCTGTCCGCGCCATCGGGCGCTGTGTGGGAATATGGCGCGCCCTCCGAAAGTATTATGATTTCCGGTAGTGCGACAGAATTCTGCCAAGTCGTCACCCAATGTCGCAATATTGCCGACACTGCGCTTGAAGTCACAGGCGAAGTCGCGCATCAATGGATGGGTATTGCGCAATGTTTTGCGGGGCCACCACAGGACCCACCAGCAAAAGGTTCACGGCATCGCGCCGACAGGGGAGTTTGAATAGCATGAAGAAGGTCGTTTTTGTCTCATTAGGCGCAGTCTTGCTAGCCAGCACGCCCTTGGCCGCGCAGCCAAGCGACGTGGTTACGGTGATCCATGTCGGCAAACTACTAGACAAGCCAGGAACCCCGCCGCGCGGACCATCCACTGTCATTATTCGCAACGGCAAAATCGCTGAAGTTTTGTCTGGCCATCAGCAGGGACTAGCAGGCGCGACGATCATTGATCTGAAAGAGAAGTTTGTCCTCCCCGGGTTAATCGACAGCCATGTACATCTGGATAGCGACGCTGGCGGTAATGCAGCATTAATCGAGGGCTTAACCGACAGTCCGGCACGGGCTGCCTATCGCGCTGCGGGTAATGCGAAGAAGACGTTGATGGCTGGCTTCACGACGGTGCGCAATTTGGGCGACGGCACTGGCGCAACCCTTGCTTTACGCGATGCGGTTGCTGCAGGTGACCTTCCCGGCCCCCGGATTATCGATGCTGGCCGTTCGATCTCAACGACCAGCGGGCATATGGACGCAACGCTATCGGTCTCCGAAGACTTGCATGGCAGCATCGGTCAGGAAAATCTGTGTGATGGCATTGAAAGCTGCCGTCAGGCGATACGCAAACAAGTCCGGCGTGGCGTGGACGTGATCAAGATTGCTACCACTGGCGGCGTAAATAGCCGCATTGGAGCTGGACTCGGGCGGCAGTTATTCGATGACGAGGTGAAGGCATTAGTTGATACCGCGCATCTTTACGGCAAGAAAATTGCTGTACACGCCCATGGTGACGACGGCGTCAACATCGCCTTAGCCGCGGGCGCGGACTCGATTGAGCACGGTACCATGATGACCGACGAGACCATCAAATTGTTCAAATCCTCAGGCGCCTATTATGTGCCGACGCTGTCTACCGTAAATGGCTATCTTGAGCGGTTGGCCGCAAACCCCAATGCCTACCCACCCGACGTTCTTGCGAAAGTGCAATGGCGCATTGGTGTGACCGGCAAGAGCCTTGCTAAAGCCTATCCCGCCGGCGTAAAAATTGCATTTGGTACAGATGCTGGTGTTTCCAAACATGGCCGGAACGCAGACGAATTCGAATTGATGGTCAAGCATGGCATGCCCGCCAACGCCGCCATTCAGGCCGCGACAATGAATGCCGCGACCTTATTGGGCGTTGAAAAAGAGGTTGGCTCAATTGAACCCGGTAAAGCAGCCGATTTGATTGCAGTCGCAGGTGACCCCATTGCAGACATTACGACATTGAAATCGGTGCGTTTTGTTATGAAGGACGGGCGGGTTTTTAAGGCTGAATGATTATTCCCTTTTGTGGATCGGTCCGGCCTTGCAGCGTTTCCACAAAGACGCTTGCGGCGGCCTCTAATCCCGTATGGGTTTCAATGTCCACAACGCCATCGGCTGCGGTTAGGAAGCTTTTCCAACTGCGGCCGACAGCTTCGCCAAAGCCCTTGGAGCCAAGTTCCTGAATAGTTGCGACGGCGTGATCAGGGGCGAAGAACAGGATGGGCTTCGGTCCTGGCATCTCGCTGCCGCTTGCGCCAGCACTGTTGGGGCCTCTTGCATCAACATGGGTGGCACCGACCAAACAGCTATATTCTAGATGGCTGGCCAGCCTTTCGTGGATCGCCCGGAGTAAGCGCGAGTTGCCGGCAAAATCGACGCATACCGAAGCGGTCTTGGGCAGGGTATCGACTGCATCATACGCGATGACTTCGTCGTACAGGCCAGTCCCGACGACAAACCCCACATTGCCTTTCGAGGTCAGACCAATGCGCTTTATGCTGGGCGATAAATCCTTAGCGACGCTTGCAAGGCCCATGGCCGTTTTGGATGAAGCGCTAGTGATGAGAAGGGTTTCTGCGTTAAACCAGCTTTCTCGGCGCAGCATGGCTTCAATTAAGAATCCGGTTTTGAATAAAGGCCCGAATAACATACGCTCTGCCTCTTTTTCGGCGTCATGTTCTGGGTCGGAAGCAAGGCGGCTATATTGGTTGTAGATGGGGCTCATGGGTTGACGGTGTGCGGCCATATCCGTGAAGCCGCCCATACTGATCTTGCCGGGTACGACATCAAGATGCGTTCCCATCGGTAAATAGCCATAGACCCGCTCGCCAACAGCAATTTCGGGGCAATGCGATTCTTCGACCATAGCATGGCCCCACATTGGCACGACGCCAAAATCACCTGCTGCCGGAAAGAAGTTCCAATAGCCAAACATGTCACCGATGACAGCATAAGTGATGTTGTTTGCAGTGACGGAGAAGCTTTCGATACGCAAACGAACCGCGCCTTGGCCAAGCGGCGACAAAGGCGCTTCATGCACCTGTGTTTCGGTCAGCGCCTTTTTATTTACCCAGATCGTCGATGCCATATTTGCTTCTCCTCTGTCCGTCGGCATAACCGCCCTTCGTTGCGCATTCAATGAAAGACCATTTTCCTAATTGTTCACATTGATGTGAATATGCACTTTGACAATCACATCATGATGTGAAAATAACGAATCATGAGCACACAATTGATTACTAAACTTCGTAGCCTCGTCAACGACGGTGGCTTGTCACGGTCCGGCCTAGCCCGCGCTGCTGGCCTTCATGCCAACACTTTGCGCGACTTGGATGAGCCGGGCTGGAACCCTACCGCTGAAACCCTGCGTAAGTTGGAAAGCTATTTGTTCTCCAACGACGATACGCCCGCGCTCGTGCCGATTGAGGAAATCATTGAAGAGGCGCGCAATGGTCGTATGTATATCCTCGTAGATGATGAGGACCGGGAAAATGAAGGCGACCTGATCATTCCCGCGCAAATGGCAACGCCAGACGCGATAAATTTCATGGCAACGCATGGCCGTGGCCTCATCTGTCTTTCGATGACCAAGGCACGTTGCAAACAGCTTGGCCTGACGCCGATGGCGCGCGAGAACCGCGAAAGCATGCAAACAGCCTTCACGGTGTCCATAGAAGCCCGTGAGGGCGTCACGACGGGCATCAGTGCTGCAGACAGGGCACGGACCATTTCCGTCGCTGTGGACGCCTCTATGGGGCCTGACGACATTGTTTCGCCAGGTCATGTCTTCCCGCTGACGGCCCGCGATGGCGGCGTGTTGGTGCGCGCAGGACATACCGAGGCCGCCGTCGACATTAGCCGGCTTGCCGGTCTCAACCCGTCGGGCGTGATTTGTGAAATCATGAAAGACGATGGCACAATGGCGCGGATGGATGACCTCGTGGCCTTCGCCCGCATGCACAACCTCAAGATGGGTACAATTCGCGACCTGATCGCCTATCGCCGAAAGCATGACCATTTGGTCGAAAAGCGCGCGGAGATGAAGTTCAACAGCCGCTGGGGCGGTGACTGGACCGCCATGACCTTTTACAACAAGGCGACGGGTGATGAGACCATTGCTTTGGTAAAGGGCCGCATTGATTCTGAAAAACCGACATTGGTACGCATGCATACCATGTCGATGTTCGTTGATGTGTTTGGCGAAGAAAATGAGCGTTCAGGGCTGCTTTCGCGCTCGATGGAGGCCATTGCCGCGGAAGGTGCTGGTGTGATCGTGGTCATTAACAAGCCGATGAAAGGCATTGTGTCCCGCTTCATGCAGTTGCGCGCCGAGGGCAAGCAGGCTGGCGCACCGGAGATTGAGGAACTGCGCGACTATGGCGGCGGCGCACAAATCCTGACCGAGCTTGGCGTGCATGACATGATATTGCTGACCAACACGCACCACACGCTGGTTGGCCTTGAAGGCTATGGCCTTTCCATTGTAGGCGAACGGCCTATTCCCGGAACCGGAGGCGAATAATGGCAAAATTCCTGATAGTTGAAGCACGGTTTTATGACCATCTGAACGACATGCTCGTAGCAGGTGCGAAGGCAGCGTTGAAGGCCAAGGGGCATGAGGTTGAGGTTATCACTGTGCCCGGCGCGCTCGAAATTCCGGGCACCATATCGATGGCTGCAGAGGCGCAGATATATGACGGATTTGTCGCCATTGGCGTTGTTATTCGCGGGGAAACCTATCATTTTGAAATCGTTGCTGGTGAAAGCGCACGCGGTATAATGGCGTTGACGATGGACGGAATCGCAATCGGCAACGGCATATTGACCGTTGAAAACGAAGCACAAGCCATAGTACGCGCCGACCCTAAACAAAAGGACAAGGGCGGGGAGGCCGCCATTGCGGCGATGGCCTTGCTGGCGTTGCAAAGTAAATTTGGGTGACTAAAAATTGGTTTGCGTAATAAAGTTGCGCATTCCTTTTCTTGCTTTCCGCGCTATACATCTCTTAAGTTTGAAAACTTCGTCACCCTGAACGTGGTTCAGGGTCCATCGCGCCTATAAAGGCCGGGCTTGAGAGGAAAAATGGATGCTGAAACAAGTTCAGCATGACGGAGTGTCTGCATGAGCGCTCCCGTATTGCCAACGTCGATCAACACCGATTCCGAAGAGTATAAGGCGCGCAGTGCCCACAATCAGGCGCTTCGTGACGACCTTTGGACTAAAGTCGCCGAAGCTGCGTTAGGCGGCAATGAGAAGTCGCGTGAGCGCCATACTTCGCGTGGAAAATTGCTGCCGCGTGAGCGTGTCGAACGCCTGCTGGATAGCGGTTCGCCTTTCCTAGAAATCGGCCAGCTTGCAGCCTGCGACCTGTATGATAGCGAAATTCCGGGTGCAGGCCTAATCACGGGAATCGGCCGCGTTTCGGGGCGCCAGTGCATGATCGTCTGCAACGACGCGACCGTAAAAGGCGGCACTTATTATCCGATGACGGTCAAAAAGCATTTGCGGGCCCAAGAAATCGCCGAGGCGAACCACTTGCCGTGCATCTATCTTGTGGACAGCGGCGGCGCGAATTTGCCGCATCAGGACGAGGTGTTTCCTGACCGGGACCATTTCGGGCGCATCTTCTACAACCAAGCAAATATGAGCGCCAAAGGCATCCCTCAAATCGCCTGTGTCATGGGAAGCTGCACCGCGGGAGGCGCTTATGTGCCCGCCATGTCAGACGAAAGCGTCATCGTTCGCAACCAAGGTACGATTTTCCTCGCTGGCCCGCCCTTGGTGAAGGCCGCAACGGGGGAAGAGATTAGCGCGGAGGATCTGGGTGGTGGCGACTTGCATGGCCGGAAGTCCGGTGTGGTCGATCATGTGGCCGAGAATGATGAGCATGCGTTGACTATTGTTAGGGATATCGTCAGCCATTTAGGGTCAACCCACAAACCGGACATCGATATCAAAGAACCACGCCCACCCAAATTTGATTCCGACGAATTGTACGGCGTCATCCCCGACGACGTCCGCGCGCCTTATGATGTCCATGAAGTCATCGCACGGCTGGTCGATGGCAGCGAGTTTCATGAGTTCAAGGCGCTGTACGGCACAAGCTTGGTCTGCGGCTTTGCGCATATCTGGGGAATGCCGGTCGCGATCCTCGCCAATAACGGCGTATTGTTCAGCGAAAGCGCAGTCAAAGGCGCGCATTTTATTGAACTTGCCTGCCAGCGGCGGATACCGCTCTTGTTCCTCCAGAATATCAGCGGCTTCATGGTCGGCGGCAAATATGAGGCGGAGGGCATTGCCAAGCATGGCGCAAAGCTCGTCACCGCCGTCGCCACCGCGAGCGTGCCAAAGATTACAGTCCTTATCGGCGGCAGCTTTGGCGCAGGGAATTACGGCATGTGCGGGCGCGCATATTCCCCACGCTTCCTGTTCACTTGGCCCAATGCGCGGATTTCGGTGATGGGCGGCGAACAAGCCGCCTCCGTCCTCGCCACCGTCCACCGCGATGCGGAAAAATGGACGCCGGAGGAAGCCGAAGCCTTCAAAGCGCCAATCCGCCAGCAATATGAGGATGAAGGCAACCCATATTATGCGACCTCGCGATTGTGGGACGATGGCATCATTGACCCCGCACAAACCCGCGATGTGTTGGGCCTAGCCTTCGCCGCAGCACTCAATGCGCCAGTTGAGAAGGCACCCCGCTTCGGGGTGTTCCGGATGTGAATAAGGTCATCCAGTCGCTCCTCATCGCCAACCGTGGCGAGATTGCTTGCCGGATTATCCGCACGGCGCAGGCCATGGGCATTCGCACCGTTGCGGTCTATTCGGACGCTGATGCCAAGGCGATGCATGTGCGCGAAGCCGATGCGGCGGTGCGTATCGGGGCGTCTCCGGCGCGTGAGAGCTATCTCGCGGGGGATAAGATCATCGCCGCTGCCAAAGCCAAGGGCGCAGACGCGATCCATCCCGGCTATGGTTTCCTGTCCGAAAATGCGGAATTTGCGCAGGCGGTGATCGACGCTGGCCTTATCTGGGTTGGCCCGAACCCTGACAGCATCACGGCCATGGGGCTTAAAGACGCGGCCAAGAAGTTGATGGCTGAGGCGGGTGTGCGCGTGACGCCCGGCTATATGGGCGAAAATCAAGACCCGGCGTTCCTTTCCGAACGCGCCGCCGAGATCGGCTATCCAGTTCTGATCAAGGCGGTCGCTGGCGGCGGCGGGAAGGGGATGCGCAAGGTCGACGATGCAGCCGACTTCGCCGACGCGCTCGCCTCTTGCCAGCGTGAGGCCAGCGCATCGTTCGGTAACGCGCATGTCCTGATCGAGAAATATATTCAGCGCCCGCGCCATATTGAGGTGCAGGTGTTTGGCGACACCCATGGCAACATCGTCCATTTGTTTGAACGCGATTGTTCGCTGCAACGCCGCCATCAAAAGGTGATCGAGGAGGCCCCTGCGCCGGGGGTGACGCCGTACACCCGCGAGTTGATTTGTGGCGCTGCTGTTCGCGCAGCAAAGGCCGTAAATTACGTTGGTGCCGGAACGATAGAATTCATCGCCGATTCTTCCAAGGGCTTCATCGACCCGGACCTCGTCTGGTTTATGGAAATGAACACGCGGTTGCAGGTGGAGCATCCTGTGACGGAGGAAATCACGGGCGTTGACCTTGTCGAATGGCAATTGCGCGTCGCTAGCGGAGAGCCGCTTCCGCTTCGGCAGGACGAGCTGAGCATTGATGGTTGGGCGATGGAGGCAAGGCTTTATGCCGAAGACCCGGCGAAAGGATTTTTGCCGAGCGTTGGCAGGCTGGAGTTTTTCGAACTCGATGGCAGTGTCCGTATCGACAGTGGCGTGTGTCAGGGGTCCGAGGTATCGCCGTTTTATGACCCGATGATGGCCAAAATGATAGCCCATGATTTGGACCGCGAAGGCGCGATACGGTCGCTGGCATGGGCTTTGAACGATAGTAAAATTTGGCCGGTTAAAAACAATGCCGCGTTTCTTATCAACGCGCTTGAACATCCTGATTTTGCCTCGGGTAATATCGATACCGGTCTGCTGCAACGTGCGGGCGATGCGTTGATTCCCGACGAGGCCCCCGACACATATTATTTGGCGCGGAGCGCAGAACAATATACCAATCAGGCAGTTGCGGGCTTCCGCCTTAACCGGGATCGCAATCATAAGGCTGTCTTGTCGGTCGACGGCATTGCGACAATAGTCGAAATTCCGATACTTGCGTATGTCGATCCAAGGCCGTTCGTTTTTAGCCAAGACCCTCCAAAGGGCTTCTTCCAAACCGGGAACGGTCAGACTTGGTGGGTGGAACCTTACCGATATGCAGGCGGTACCCATGCATCGGCTTATGATGGCGACATCCTGTCGCCCATGCCGGGCCGGATCATCGCGGTTGATGTCGCTGTGGGTGATCGCGTGACCAAGGGCCAAAAACTCGTCACGCTTGAGGCCATGAAGATGGAACATAGCCTCACAGCGCCGTTTGATGGCGTGGTGGCGGAGTTGAATGCGGAGACGGGTGCGCAGGTGCAGGTCGAGGCGTTGTTGGTGCGGATAGAGGTGGTGGAGTAGTTATGACCATATTTATGCGTCACCCTGAACTTGTTTCAGGGTCTATTTATCAGCCTCGACCGGTGGTTTGTGAGGCACGATGGACCCTGAAACAAGTTCAGGGTGACGGTTTTGTGCAAGGGTTAACGTAATGGCAGGCAAATATTTCAACGAATGGCACATTGGCGATAGCATCGCCCACGAAATCCGTCGCACGGTGACGGAGACAGACAATCTGCTGTTTTCGGTCATGACCCACAATCCGCAACCGCTGCACATTGATGCGGAGGCAGCCAAGGCCAGTGAGTTTGGGCAAATTCTCGTAAACGGCACCTTCACTTTTGCGTTGATGGTGGGGCTATCGGTGGGGGATACGACGCTTGGCACGTTGGTGGCCAATCTGGGCTATGATAAATTGGTAATGCCCAAGCCCGTGTTCATCGGTGATACCTTGCGCGCGGAAACCGAAGTCATTGCGCTTAAGGAGAGCAAATCACGACCTGATGCGGGGGTGGTGACGTTCCTGCACCGATGCCTCAATCAACGTGATGAACTTGTTTGCCAAACGGAACGGGCCGCGTTGCTGAAGAAGGCATAGATTGCCATAACCTCCGGTGCAGGGCATAATGCCCGCATGAAACTGCGTTCCCTCCTTTTCGTCCCGGGTGACCGGCCTGACCGCTTTGCCAAGGCCGCCGCCAGCGGCGCTGATGCGATTATTATCGACCTTGAAGACTCAGTCGGGTTAGACCGCAAAATTGTCGCGCGCGAAGCGGCGGCGGAGTATCTTTCCGGCGATCGGCCGGTGCCGGTGTTTGTCCGCGTCAACCCGCAGGATAGCCATCTAACGCATGACGACCTTGCGTCGGTGTTGCCTTATATGCCCGATGCTATTGTCTTGCCAAAGACAGAGGGCGCGCGCTCAATCAATTGGCTACGCGCCGAAGCTGCGGCGGTTGCGGACAGTCAGGACGGCGAGGCACCGCCGATCTTGCCAATCGCGACCGAAACGCCAGGTGCGGTGTTTGACCTCGGTACCTTGCGTGAGGTTGCACATTATCTGGCTGGTGTTAGCTGGGGCGCAGAGGATTTGCCTGCCTCGGTTGGTGCAGTGACCGCGCGTGAGGTGGACGGCAGCTATACGGCACCATTTGAAATGGTCCGGTCGCTCACGCTGTTTGCAGCGCATGCCGCCGGCGTTGCGGCGATTGATACGGTGTTTCCGAACATCAGTGATCAGGATGGTCTTGCCGCGTATGTTGGCCGTGCGGCGCGCGATGGTTTCACCGGCATGCTTGCCATTCATCCGTCGCAGGTGGCGGCAATAAACGCGGGCTTTACGCCTTCGTCGGCGCAGCTTGCGCATGCCCAGTCCATCGTTGATGTGTTCGCGGCTAATCCGGGCGCAGGCGTGTTGCAACTGGACGGCAAAATGATCGACGCGCCGCATTTGAAAGCGGCGCTGTCGATCCTCTCAAGGGCTTAGGCCGCTAGTTTCCGCAACACATAGTGCAGAATGCCACCGTTCATGAAATATTCGACTTCGTTCGCGGTGTCGATGCGGCAGAGCGTGTCGAAATTGAACGTTGAGCCGTCCTTGCGGGTGACCATAACGGTTACCGTCTGGCGTGGCTGAAGCTTTCCGACGCTGGTGATTGTGAAGCTATCATCCGCGGTCAGGTCCAAGGTCGTCCGGCTTTCGCCGTCCATGAATTGCAATGGCAACACGCCCATGCCGACCAAGTTTGAACGGTGGATGCGTTCGAAGCTTTCGACGATAACGGCGCGGACGCCGAGCAGGTTGGTGCCCTTTGCCGCCCAATCGCGCGAAGAGCCGGTGCCATACTCCTTACCAGCGATGACCACCAAGGACGTGCCGTCGGCTTTATGCTTCATGGCGGCGTCGTAGATGGGCATGACTTCGCCTTGGTAGCTGCTCATGCCGCCTTCGATGCCGGGGACCATTTCATTCTTGATGCGGATATTGGCGAAGGTGCCGCGCATCATGACTTCATGGTGGCCGCGTCGCGCGCCGTAGCTGTTAAAGTCTGCCTTGCTGACTTGGTGTTCCATAAGGAATTTTCCGGCAGGGCTGTCGGCCTTAATGCTTCCGGCAGGCGAGATATGGTCGGTGGTAATGGAATCGCCCAAGATCGCCAGCGGCTTTGCCTCGATGATGTCCATCACCGGCGCGGGCGTCATGCTCATCCCTTCAAAATACGGCGGATTGGCGACATAGGTCGATCCGGCGCGCCATGTGTAGGTGTCCGAACCTTCGACTTGAATCTTCTGCCAATGCGCATCGCCTTCATAGACCTTGGCATAACGTGCGGTGAACATCGAACGGTCGATGTTTGCGGTCATGACATCATACACTTCTTGATTGGTAGGCCAGATATCGCGCAGATATACATCGCTGCCGTCCGTTGCCTGACCAATGGGCGTCGTTGTGAAGTCTTCGGTCACTGTGCCCTTAAGCGCGTAGGCGACAACCAAGGGCGGCGACGCCAAGAAGTTGGCGCGCACATCGGGCGACACGCGGCCTTCAAAGTTGCGGTTGCCCGAAATGACGGAGGCCGCAACAATATCATGGCCATTAATCGCAGCCGAAATCGGTTCCGCCAATGGACCGGAGTTACCGATGCAGGTTGTGCAGCCATAGCCGACCAAGTTAAAACCAACCGCGTCCAAATCCGCGGTTAGGCCGGCACGATCGAGATAATCGGTCACAACCTGTGACCCCGGCGCAAGTGATGTTTTTACCCATGGCTTGGGGCGCAAGCCAAAGGCATTGGCCTTGCGCGCAACAAGGCCAGCGGCAACGAGCACGCTTGGGTTCGAGGTGTTGGTGCAGCTTGTAATCGCCGCAATCACAACGTCGCCATCGCCAATGTCGTGCGTCTTGCCCTCAACCGCGACGCGCTTTGCGCTGTCATGCTTGTAGACGTTGATGAGATCGTCGTTGAACACATTGTCGACTTGCGTGAGGGTCACCTTGTCCTGCGGACGCTTTGGTCCTGCAAGCGATGGAACCACGCTGCCCATGTCGAGCGAAAGTGTGTCGGTGAAAATCGGGTCTGCCATATCGGCATAAGCCCACAGGCCTTGTTCCTTGGCATAAGCCTCAACGAGCGCAATCTGGTCCTCATCACGGCCAGTCAGGCGCAGATATTCGATGGTCTTTTCATCAATGCCAAAGAAGCCACAGGTCGCGCCATATTCAGGCGCCATGTTAGCGAGCGTCGCACGGTCAGCAAGCGACAAGGACGCAAGACCGGGGCCATAATATTCAACAAAGCGGCCAACAACGCCCTTCGCGCGCAACATTTGCGTTGCGGTCAACACAAGGTCGGTCGCGGTTACGCCCTCGGCCAACGCACCGGTCAGTTTGAAGCCAACGACTTCGGGGATAAGCATGGATACCGGCTGGCCAAGCATTGCGGCCTCGGCCTCAATCCCGCCAACGCCCCAGCCCAACACGCCAAGACCGTTGATCATCGTCGTGTGGCTGTCTGTGCCCACGCAAGTGTCGGGGTAGGCGATGGTCGCACCATCTTCGCCAACGCTCGTCCATACGGCCTGCGCGATATGCTCCAGATTGACCTGATGGCAAATGCCGGTTCCGGGGGGGACTGCCTTAAAATTGTTCAGCGATTTTGAACCCCATTTCAAAAAGTCATAGCGTTCGGCATTGCGTTGATATTCGATTTCGACATTCTGCTCGGCTGCCTTGGGGTGGCCGAATTCGTCGACCATGACGCTATGGTCAATGACCAGATGGACGGGGACGAGCGGATTGATCTTCGACGGGTCCGCCTTCAACGCGGTCATCGCGTCGCGCATCGCGGCTAAGTCGACAACGCAAGGAACGCCGGTAAAATCCTGCAACAAAACGCGGGCAGGGCGATATTGAATTTCGCGGTCCGATTTGGCGTCCTTTTGCCAATCGATCAACGCCTGCACATCCTGCACCGAAACGGTAAACCCGCCATCTTCAAAGCGCAGCAGGTTTTCGAGCAATACCTTCATCGAAAACGGCAGACGCGAAACATCGCCTAATTTCTCCGAGACCTTTTTGATCGAGAAATAATCCACCGTCTTGCCGCCAGCGGTCAAGGTGGAACGGGTTTGCAGGCTGTCTAATCCGATTGCGGTCATATTATCACTATCCCTTAAAATTTGGGCTTTTGGCCGGATGGGGAAGACAACACGGTCACCGCTATCTGCGGCCACTGAACGCGCGTCAAACCAGCGTAAAAGCGGGAGATTCGTTTGCTGGCCGCGGCTTAGCGCTTATGGGGTGGGGGTGCAAGATACGACTGTCACCCTATCGACCCCATAGCGTGAGGCATTTGCTCCGCACCGTCATCCTGAACTGGTTGCTCCTCTTTTAGTTGCGGGAATGAGGGGCAGGACAATTTATCCGTTCCGCAAACTGTCCGTTACTTCCTCAATAGTGCCGCGCACGCGCAACAATTGGTCTTTGCCAAATACAATCAAGCATTCGTCATGTGCGTTGTCGGCGGTACGGACGAATTGGACGATTTCCGGATTGACAGATATTTTCTGGCCACGGGTATCGGTCATGGTGACGAAGGGGATCATAAGCGTTCCTTTTAATGCAAATATGCTGCCAACAGGCTGCCGCACGGGCGAGTTTTCGGCCTACCACGTCTAATGTCATACCGCGAGACATCATCGGTCCGGGTCTGCGCCGATGCTGGCAATGCTATGGGCCCAGCTGCGTTGGTTTTTGCCGACGCCATCGCACCTGGTGCCCGGCGCAATATTAGCTATCGCGGTGCAGTGAAGTAACAGTTTTGGGGGACCCGGTGGGGAAGGACCGCGCGATAAGGCAATGTTGCTTTCGGCTATAACTCTTGCAGCGGAGATCGAACCCGGATTTTCATAGTTGAGGGAGACGGGAGATCTCCCGCATCGCGGCGGTGGCGTGGCCGTTGTCGTGGCGCGGCGATGTCGTCTGGCCCGTGCATTGCTTTGGCTGGCTTTTGGCAGCAAGCGCCGCTAAGGCGCGGATATGAACCCCGTCATCCTTGTCATGTCGGGCGGAGCCATTGGCGCAGCATTGCGTTACGGCCTGTCCCGTGCGCTGCCGATTAGCGCAGCAGGCTGGCCATGGCCAACCTTTGCGGCAAACGTCCTTGGCGGTCTATGCATGGGTGTGCTGGCAATGTGGGTGATGCGTGGCGACAATTCGGCAGAGCCGTTGCGCCTGTTTCTGGGCGTTGGCGTGCTGGGTGGGTTTACGACTTTCAGTGCCTTCTCACTTGAAATGGCGCAAATGGTTCAGCGCGGGCAGATGGGCACGGCGGCAATTTATGCCATTATGTCCGTAATATTGGCGTTTGGCGCGATTTTCGCCGGAATGGCGATAACAAAGGCAATTTGGGTATGAGTAAAAACGACGAAAAAGGCATCAGGCAGTTTGTCGTTGCCCCGGATGATGACGGTATAAGGCTGGACCGATGGTTCAAACGGCATTTGCCCGATGCCTCGTTCAACATCGTATCGCGTTGGGCGCGTAC
>CALGEE010000220.1 GCA_937881525.1 uncultured Sphingomonadales bacterium
TGATCCGTCCATTGTTCTGCTGCATGGCTTTGGCCAAACGCGCAAAATGTGGGAGGATGGGGCCATTGCGCTTGAGCAGGCCGGACGCCATGTGATCAACGTCGATTTGCGCGGCCATGGCGGCAGCGAGTGGCCCTCCGATGGCCGGTATGGCTTCAATGCTTATGTGGAAGATTTGCGCGCCGTTCTCGGCCAGATGCGCACGCGTCCTGTCGTCATCGCAGCTGCGCACAGCGCGTGGATTGCGACCATGGCGCTGGCGGAGGAAGCAGCAACCCTCGCATCGGGGCTGATTTTGGTGGATCCGCCTGCGAGCCATGCCCCAGGATCTTTGCGTGCGGCGGCAGATCATATGTCAGCAGCTTTGGGGCAGGGTTTGAATCGTGCAGATTATGACAATGCAATATTTGCTGCATTCGATACCCAAGGCGTGGACGAAGCACTTTGCGAGGCTGCGTCCCATGTTGGCTTGCCGTCGCTCGTCATTCGCGGTGCCTTGGGCCAAGTCGACCCTGATGGTGCGCAACCTACTTTTGTAGAAAGCTTGCTGAATGTAGAGGCCATTGACGTCGATGGTGGCGGCTTGTTGATTATGGCGGAACGGGCGGAGGCCTTTAACGGCCTGCTCATCGACTTTTTGGAGCGTAAGCAACCGCGCTTCATTCCGGAATATCGTTCCGGCTCTGACGCGCGGACATTGCGGGATGCGATGGGGTGTTTTGCGACAGGTGTGACCATCATCACCGCGCATGGCCCGGATGGAAAGCCCGTGGGCTTGACCGCCAACAGCTTCACCAGCGTGTCGCTCGACCCGCCTTTGTTGTTGGTGTGCATAGCCAATAATTCCGGCAGCGCAGAGGTTTTACGCGGCATTGACGATTTCGCCGTCAACGTGCTGCAAATCGGGCAGCAACCCGTTTCCAACCTGTTCGCCGGGAAAAGCGAGGATCGCTTTGCCGGAACGCGGTGGGAAGTCGGCGAATATGGCGCGCCGATCTTGCCAAGCTCGCTGGGCATGTTTGAATGCAAACGCCATGCCTTGCATGAAGCTGGCGACCATTTCATCTTGGTCGGTCGCGTCGAAAAAGCGAGCTTTGAGCCCCGCCGTGACCCATTGCTGTATTTCCGGGGCAAATACCGCCGCTTGCACTTTACCTGAACCGTCACGCGCATTGACACGCGGCCGCTGATGCCGTAAACTGGTTGCAATTGTTACCAGTTTTTGCAGGAGCGCGTGTATGACCGGTTTGTTTGATAACCCGTTGGGTCTTGATGGGTTCGAATTCATCGAATTTTCCGCCCCGGAAAAAGGCCTGCTGGAGCCCGTGTTTGAACGCATGGGTTTCAGCCGCATCGCGCGGCATCGGTCGAAGGATGTCGACCTGTGGCGGCAAGGCGAGATCAACCTGATCGCAAATTACGAAACCAAAAGCCCTGCGGCGTATTTCGCGGCGGAACATGGCCCATCGGCATGTGGCATGGCGTTTCGCGTGCAGAATGCGCGGGTCGCCTATGACGAAGCGATTGCCCGCGGCGCTGAACCTGTCGAGACACGTACTGGCCCAATGGAGCTTCGGCTGCCCGCCATTCGCGGCATTGGCGGGGCGATGATTTACCTCGTCGATCGCTATGGTGACGCGTTGTCCATTTACGATATCGACTTTGATTATCTGCCCGGTGTGGACCGCAATCCGGTGGGCGCTGGTTTCAAAATCATCGATCACCTCACGCATAATGTCTATGGCGGACGCATGGCGCATTGGGGCGGTTTTTACGAGCGCGTCTTCAACTTCCGCGAAATACGCTATTTCGACATTAAGGGCGAATATACCGGCCTGACCAGCCGCGCGATGACAGCGCCGGATGGTAAAATCCGCATTCCGTTGAACGAAGAAGGCAAGGCCGGCGGCGGGCAGATTGAGGAATATTTGCGCGCCTACAATGGCGAGGGCATTCAGCATATCGCCTTTTCCTGTGATGATTTACCGGCGTGCTGGGACCGGTTAAAGGCGCTGGGTACGCCCTTCGCACCGCCGCCGCCCAAGGCTTATTATGACATGCTCGAGGAACGCTTGCCCGGCCATGGCGAGCCAGTCGACGCGCTGCAGTCGCGCGGTATCTTGCTTGATGGTTCCACAGAAGATGGCGACCCTCGGCTCTTGTTGCAGATATTCTCGCAAACCATGATTGGGCCTGTGTTCTTCGAATTCATCCAGCGTAAGAAGGATGAGGGCTTTGGCGAGGGCAACTTCACCGCCTTGTTCAAAAGCATTGAGCGCGACCAGATTGAACGCGGCGCGTTGCAAGTCGAGCCTGTCGCATGACTGTGCCCGTCAAGCTGAACCGCATTCACCACGTCGCCTATCGCTGCAAGGACGCAAAGGCGACGGCGGATTGGTATGCGCATGTGCTGGGCATGAAATTCACCACTGCCTTTGCCGAGGATCATGTGCCGTCGACGGGCGAATATGACCCCTATATGCATATTTTCTTGGATTGCGGCGGCGGCAATGTCCTAGCCTTTTTCGAACTGCCCAACCAGCCCGAGATGAGCAAAGACCCCAACACGCCGGCCTGGGTCCAGCATATCGCGTTTGAGGTTGCTGACCTAGACGCGTTGTTAGCCGCCAAGGCGCATATTGAGGCGCAAGGCATAGATGTTATTGGCCCGACCTTTCACGGCATATTCCGGTCGATCTATTTCTTTGATCCCAATAGCCACCGATTGGAGCTTGCCTGCAACATTGGGACGGCGGAACAATATGCCGAATTAAAACGCGTCGCGCCGTTGATGCTGCAGCAATGGAGCGAGACCAAAAAAGCCCCGCGCCATGCCGATTGGCTGCATGTCGATCCGGATAATGTGTCCTAAGCCGTCACGCCTGTGCGCAGCGCCGCGATATGTTCAGGGCCAATCCCGCAACAGCCACCCAATATGGAGGCGCCTGCTGCGCACCAAGCGGCCGCGAAGCGGGCATATCCTTCGGGCGTCAAGTCCGCGCGGATCGGGCTGAGCTCTGAATTTGCTTTGGCATCGGCGGCCATGGGTGGGAAGGCATTGGCATAGACGCCTATGCGGATCGCGCTTTGCGCCCCGAGTATCGCGCGCGCGCTGCTTATGGCGGCTTCCATCACTTCAGGCTGGCTGCAATTGAACAGCAGGGCTGCTGCCCCAACCTCTTGTGCCAAATAGGCGGCCTCAGCCACGCTTTCACCGGAGCGCAAGGCGGAGGCGTCGGTTGCGCCATCGTCTTCCAATGTGAACGAAAGCCATAATGCTTTGCCAGTCGGGGCAGTGAGCATGGCGCAAAGGCGGGCTTCGGCCAGTGAGGACAGCGTTTCAGCAAGCCAATGGTCCACATTTGGAGCCAGTGCGCCGATCAGGACATTCAGTATCGGACGGGCGCGATCAAGGTCGACAAGATCCGGGCGGTAAGAGCCGCAAACCGGCGGGAGCGAACCAGCGACGCGCACAGAATGTGACGACGCATCCGCCACGTCGCGCGCCAATTGCCCCGCGCGCGCCGCAAGCAACACGCCTTCGCTGGCAAAACGTTCCACGCCGATATGAAAGGGCACAAGGGCATAAGAATTGGTGGTTATGACATCGGCCCCGGCCTCGACATATGCGCGGTGGACTGCGCTGACGAACTGCGGGCCTTCAATCAGCGCCAGCGCCGACCATTCGGGCTGACGAAAGGGCGCGCCACGCCGCGCAAGCTCACGGCCAGTGCCGCCATCAAGTATCAAAATTGTGTTGGTCATCGCAGGCAATTTAGCATGTCGCGCATCGCAGCGACAGACAGAGTTTATCTTCGGGATTGCGGTCAGCGTCAACTTGAACATAGGCACTTGCAACATGGCATGTCCACCGCCTAACGTAAGATGCACGGATCAGGCCATGCATCATGGATGTGTTCCTTGCAGTTTCTTTGCGCGGTGGGGATAAAATGGCCGATAAAAAATTTGATATCATCATATATGGGGCCACCAGCTTTGTCGGCCAGATCATCACGCGTTACATGCATGACCAGTTTGCAGATGGATCCATCCGCTGGGCCATCGCAGGTCGCTCACATAGCAAGCTCCAAAAAATTAGCGACGCGATTGGATTGTCGGGCGTTGAGATCATTGTTGCGGATGCGGCCGATGAAGGTGCCTTGCGGCAAATCTGTGCCCAGACCAAAGTCGTCATGTCAACGGTCGGTCCCTATGCGCTTTATGGCGACTTATTGGTAAAGGTCTGCGCCACAACGGGGACCCATTATTGCGACCTAACGGGGGAGCCTCAGTGGATCCGCAAAATGCAATTACGGCATGAAGCCGACGCCATCAAAAGCGGCGCGCGGATCGTACATTGTTGTGGCTTTGACAGCATCCCGTCCGATCTGGGCGTCCACTTTCTCCAACGCAACGCATTGGAACAATTCGGCCAGACCTGTGCGCGGATCGACATGCGGGTATTACGCATGAAGGGCGGCGCGTCGGGCGGCACCATTGCCAGCATGATTAACATGGTAAAGGAAGCGGTAAGTGACGCTGATCTGCGACGCGAACTCAAAGACCCGTACAGCCTGTGTCCACAAAAGCATCTATTCTCGGTCACGCAGCCGGAGGTGAAGATCGCCTATGATGCGGTCACTGGCGGTTGGATTGCGCCTTTTATCATGGCGGGTATCAACACACGGGTCGTGCATCGGTCCAACGCTTTGAGCAACAACAGCTATGGTGTCGCATTTACCTATGAGGAAGCCGTCGTGACGGGCCAAGGGGGTTCCGGCAAGCGCAAGGCTAAAGCGGCGCATTGGGGCGTGAACGCGCTTATGATTGGTTTAGCTGTGCCGCCAATCTGTTGGCTGCTCGAAACTTTTGTCTTGCCCAAGCCAGGCGAGGGGCCAAGCGAAAAAGCGCAACTTGAGGGCATGTTTGAACTTGTCTTACACGGTTCAACTGCAAAGGGTGAAACTATCCAATGCCGCGTAACGGGAGACCGAGATCCGGGCTATGGATCAACCGCCAAAATGCTGTCTCAAGCTGCTGCCTGCCTTGCCAAAGACGTGCCTAACTCGGTTCCGGGGGGATTTTGGACACCGGCAACGATTTTGGGCGACAAGCTCATCGAACGGCTTGAGGCGCATGCGGGGCTTCGGTTTGAGAAACTGCCTTAGGGTCAGGACCTACAAACGGGCTCTTACTGCTTGCTATCGGAATACACAGCTCGGCTCGCCGCAGGCGCGTCAAGTAGGACCCAAAGTGACACGGACGATGCCCCCAGCAGGGCGGCAACGACTATCGCACGCGCCTTTCGAGCCTCCATGCCGGGCCAGAGCGGCAGTGCCGATAGAGCGGCCAACGCGAGGGGCAGGGCGACGGCGAAGGGAAGCGTCGGCCCCACCCCTTGCATCAACTGATGACCCAGCGACAACATATAGCC
>CALGEE010000221.1 GCA_937881525.1 uncultured Sphingomonadales bacterium
CGAAAGGCGTGGTGACGTAGAATTCAATGGTGTCTTTCGCATCCACGGGGGCATAGGCCACGTAAGTTTCCGTACGTTCGACCTCTACCAGATCAAGTGGGGCAAGTAGCGCATCGTAAAACCCCGCCGCCCGATCCAGGTCATTGGTGCCAACCATCACATAGCCTATCATGGGATCATTCCTTTTTCATTTTAGCACTGATTATTATTGGCACATTTCGTCGTCCATGTTGTGCCAAACCTCTGTGTCAATCCGGGGCAAGGGTGCGCGGCCCAAGATATCATCGCTTAGTTTTTCGGCCAACATGATGGTGGGGGCATTGGTGTTTCCGTTGGTGACGAACGGCATGATCGATGCATCGACCACGCGCAGCCCCGAGAGTCCGTGCACCCGCCCACCAGGATCAACCACGGCCCCAGTGTCGGTCGCAGCTCCCATCCGGGCAGTGCACGACAGGTGCCATTGTGTCGTGGCGTGTGTTCTCAGAACCTGATCGAGGTCTTCGTCCGATTGCGCCGCGTGTCCCGGGAATATCTCGTCTCCTTTGAGTTCGGAAAACGCGGGCTGATCAACCAGCTCGCGGACCAGACGGATGCCTTTGCGCATGATCTCGCGATCCCGACTGTCCCTGAGGTAGTTCACCAGAATGCGCGGTGGATCACCGGGTTTGGACGAACGCAGTTCAATCTTGCCCCGACTATGGGCGCGCATCAGGCCGACATGGATCTGAAAGGCGTGTTCCTGAAGTGGCTGCCAGGTTGCATCATCCACCGCGATCGGAGAAATGATGAGTTGCAGGTCGGGATACTCGACACCCGGGCCTGATCGTATGCACCCCAACCCTTCGAACAGGTTGGATGCCACGATACCGCTGCGTGTCGTGAGCCACTGAATCCCGGCCGCGAGCTTGGCTAAAGGCTTTGTCTTGGGCCAAAAGGAGACAGGTTGCTTGCATTTGTATTTCAGCACGAAGTCGGGGTGATCGTTCAGGTTTTGACCCACCCCGGGGAGATCGCAAAGCACGTCTATCCCCATATGCGCTAAATGGCCTGCAGGGCCGATGCCAGACAGCATCAGGATATGCGGCGAGCCAACCGCGCCAGCGCTCAGGATAACCTCGTTGTGAGCATGTGCCGTCAGGATTGTTCCGCCGCGGTCCTTATAGATCACGCCAGTGGCCCTGGTGCCGTCAAAGGCCAAACGCTGTACTTGCGCCTGCGTCAGGACAGTCAGATTTGAACGCCCCCGCGCCGGGTCAAGATAGGCGCGTGCGGTGCTCCATCGTTCACCTTTGAATACGGTACGGTCCGAGACGCCAAAACCTTCCTGGCAAAACCCACTCACATCATCGGTCACCGGATATCCCGCTTCTTCTCCGGCCTTGAGAAATGCCAGTGTCAGCGGATCCTGAGGTTTGGCGCGATGGACGTGAAGCGGGCCATCTCCTCCGCGAAATTCATCCTTGCCGCCGCCGTAGGTTTCCATGCGTTTGAAGTAAGGCAGCACGTCGGCATAGCCCCACCCCGGACATCCTGCTTGTTGCCAGCCTTCATAGTCCAAGGCGTGCCCGCGTATAAACACCATCCCGTTGATCGAAGAGGACCCGCCAATGGTCTTGCCTCGGTCATGCTGAATACGGCGCCCATTCAATTCGGGCTCAGGTTCGCCCTGAAAGGCCCAGTTGTGTTTGGTACTGTTCAGGTTCGACAAGACGGCGGCGGGCATTTTCAGGGAAAGCGCGGTGTTGTCCGGGCCTGCTTCCAGTAACAAAACCCGATTGCTTGCATCACTGGTCAGGCGGTTGGCCAAAACACAGCCTGCCGATCCCGCACCTACAATGATGTAATCAAATTCCATATCGGTCTTCCCTTGGCGTGATGACGAACCCAGCAGCGAATCCTGTGGTCCATGAACGGTTGCTTTGCGCATCCCCTGACTACCTTCCATACAGAATAACTTACCTTTTGACAATAAACTTACCAACGGTTAGTTAGAGAAATCACCGTCCGCTGGAGGTTTCCTGTGCAGCTTTTTTTTGACGTCCGCCCTGCAACGGCAGGGGCCGCTCCGTGAGCGCGCCTGTTGAATTCAAAGCCAAACTTGCCTGTCTTTATGCCGGGGCGGTTTGGGGCCTGTTCTGGATCCCTCTCAGGACACTCGAAGACGCCGGGTTGCACGGGCTGTGGATCACGGTTGTCTACTTTCTTGTCCCGACGATATGCCTCTTACCTGTCACCCTGTGGCGATGGCAGCATGTCCGTAAGGGCGGCATCCAATTGCAGATAACCGCAATGCTCTCGGGTGGGGCATTGCTGCTCTACTCAACCTCTATCGTTTACACCGAGGTTGTGCGCGCCATATTGCTGTTTTACCTCACACCGGTCTGGGCGACGATCCTGGCGCGTATCGTTCTGGGCGATGTGATTACACCGACCCGCATCGTCGCCATGGCGCTGGCCGTTGCCGGCATGCTGACCATATTCGGACTGGGTGTGCGGTTTCCGGTTCCGCAAAATATCGGGGACTGGCTCGGAGTGGGCGCCGGCGTCCTGTGGGCAGTCGCGGCGGTGCGCATTCGCTGGAAGAGGTGCCTCTGCAAGACGTCGAACTTCAAGCCACAAATGACTGTGCTGATCCATCTTCGGCACCGATACTAATCTATCTTTGGTTCCGATGCTGATCTATCGTTTGCAC
>CALGEE010000222.1 GCA_937881525.1 uncultured Sphingomonadales bacterium
GGTATCAACAGACGTAGTGTTTTGGCTGCAGGCGGCGCGGCGCTTGCTGTCCCCTTCATTGCGCGGCCCGCGTTGGCCGAAACACAATTGCGGTATGGGCACAACAACAATGTGGCCTCTGTCGCTGGTGCACAAGCAGATTGGTTTGCAGAAGCCCTGAACGAGACTTCAGGGGGCGACATTTCGGTTCAAGTCTTCCCGGACAGCCAACTTGGCAAGCTTCAGGAATTGGCAGAAGCTGTATCGCTCGGAACCGTCGCGTTCTCTCACAACACAGCCGGCGCGCTAGGGTCGCTTTATCAGCCGTTTGCCGCACTCGACACGCCTTACCTGTACCGCGATGTCGATCACTTGATGAAGGTGACGGACGTCGAGAGTCCTGTGATGCAAGAACTGAGCGCTGGCCTAATTGCTGCTGCCAACGTGCGCGTGATCTACGCGCATTATTTCGGTAGCCGTAATTTGACCTGCAACCAAGCTATCCTTTCTCCGGCTGACCTGGCGGGTTTGAAAATACGCGCAGTGCCATTTCCGATTTACACCACAGCTGTCGAAGGGATGGGCGCAGTTGCAATTCCGGTAGATTGGTCCGAAGTGCCAACTGCCTTGGCCACTGGTGTGGTTCAGGGGCAGGAGAATCCGGTTAATGTGGTTCTGAACCACAAGATTTATGAAGTGCAGTCACACCTTATGTTGACCGGTCATATGTCTAACGCAGAAGTTGTCGTGATGAACGAGGACGCTTGGCAGGCTTTGACTGAGGCCCAGAAAGAAGCAGTTCGCGAAGCTGCTAATCAGACACGTGAAAAGGCAACCAATGCCATTCTGGACAACGAAGAGTCCGAGACGCAAAAGCTGCGCGATCTTGGTATGACCGTGATCGGTGCCGACGAGGGGCTGCAACTGGATGCGTTCCGCTTATCGGTCAAAGCCTTGGTCGACAAACGATTTGGCACAGAATACGGCGATCTCTACACCAAAATCGCTGCGATATCTTGATGCAAGTCGAAACTCTAAGCCGCGCGATATTCGCGCGGCTTGCTCGCCTCGGGCTAAGCTTTAGCATCTTCTTACTTGCGCTGATTGCAGCCTTGGTCGTTCTTCAAGTCGCCGCAAGAAACCTTTTTGACCTTGGTTTGCCATGGGCAGATGAATTGGCCCGCTTTTGCGCTATTGGCTTGGTTTTTCTTGCCACTCCATCGCTTGCAGGGCGACAAGTCATGGTTTCGGTCACGATGCTGCCTGACGCAATGAGTACGTCGGTGCGCAGGTGGATGATACTGATCGCGGATGTTGCCACATTGGTGTTCGCCGGACTTCTGTTGTGGAGCTATGCGGAGTTTCTGCCCAAAGCGGGTAAATTCCTGACCCCCGCTATGGGCGTACCGAATTGGTTTTACTACAGCCTTGCTCTGTGCGGCAGTCTGTTGCTCACGGCAATCGCGGTAACCCGGATTTTGGCCACGCTGGCAGGGTGCGACCCAACAGCCCCATATCACGAGCCCCGTGATGAGAGTGGACTACCGATATGAGCATTCTTCTTGTCACTATATTCATCATTCTTCTCGCAATTGGCGTGCCAATTGCCATCTGTCTCGGCCTCTCTGCGTCAATTGTCATTGTCACACAGGGTTTACCTGTCGCAGTAGTTGCTCAGCGTAGCCTGAATTCGCTTGACAGCTCTCCACTTCTCGCGGTTCCGCTCTTCATTTTTGCGGCCGCCCTTCTCAATGCGACGGGCGTGACAACACATCTCTTCGACCTTGTGAGGATGATCTTTGGCCGTATCCGTGGTGCCGTAGCGCAAGTCAGCATTCTTGTCTCTCTTATCTTTTCTGGAATTTCTGGCGCGGCCTTGGCTGATATTGGTGCACTTGGCTCAATCCAAATCAAACAGATGAAGGAGCAGGGATATAAGGAAGAATTCGCAGCCGGTGTGACCGTTGCCGCCGCAACCATTGGACCGATCTTTCCACCATCTATCCCGATCATTATCTATGCGTCAGTTACCAACATATCAGCTGTGAAACTTTTGATTGCTGGCATTATTCCCGCTTTGCTTCTTACCGCCTTTCTAATGATCCAGGTGGCAATTTTGGCGCGGATCAAGGGGTTGCCACGCGACGATGTGCGCGCAAATCCGCACGATGTGGCGCGCAAGGCGGTGATCTCGTTCCCAGCTCTCCTTGCCCCTGTTTTGCTGATCGGCGGGCTTGTCAGCGGCTATTTCGGTCCGACCGAAGTTGCCGGCGTCACCGTGGCCTATGCGATCTTCATCGGTATCTTCATCTATCGGGCTTTGTCCTTTGCCGGCATCCTTGGTGCACTCAGAGAAACCGTGGAAGCGACCGCTAACATCCTTTTCGTCGTGGCCACCGCAGCCCTTTTCGCCTGGGTCCTGACGCTGGATCAGGTGCCAATGAAGGTCTCTGGATTGCTGCTTGGGCTGTCTGACAACCCGCTGGTCCTGCTGCTGCTGGTAAATATCCTTCTGCTTGTGGTTGGCATGGTGCTGGAAAGCATTGCTGCGATCCTGATCATCGCACCGATAATTGCACCTGCACTGACGGCGGCTGGCGTGGATCCGCTGCAACTGGGTATTGTCTTTGTGCTTAACCTCATGATCGGGCTGCTGACCCCGCCAGTGGGCATGAGCCTTTATATGATCACCATCGTTACAAAAATGCCGATCGGGAAGGTGATTGCCGGTGTGATGCCGTTCTTCATACCGCTTCTATTGTCGCTGCTTGTGGTGTCTGCTGTTCCAGCACTGTCCACTTGGTTGCCTGAAACTCTTATGAAATGAGGTGCTGAATGAGCAACCTGTTGGGTCCCATCCGCCAGCTTGGCTATGTCGTTGATGATATCGAAGCTGGCATGAAATACTGGTCAGAGACAATGGGCGTAGGGCCGTGGTTCTACAATCCGCGCGTGCCGATTGAAGATTACACATTCGAAGGACAGCGCTTTGAGCCGCATAATTCCGTGGCACTGGCAAATTCCGGCGAAATGCAGGTTGAACTGATTCAAACCCGCAACGATGCGCCATCCATGTATCGTGACTTCATGGCAAAGGGGCTGCGAGGCTTGCAGCATGTCGCGTTCTGGACAACGCAATTCGATGCCGATCTGGCCAAAATGCAGGCCCGGGGCTTTACCGTGAAGATGAGCGGATGCGTTGGGCAAAACGGACGCTTTGTGTATTTTGCCGAAGAACATCATCCCGGCACCTGCATTGAATTGTCCGAAGTGCTTGGCCCCAAGGGCAAGATGTTTGACCTGATCCGCGAAGCGGCAGTTGACTGGGATGGCACTGATCCGGTGCGCCCATTCCCTGATCTTTCGGAACATTGAGGCCGCAATGACCAAGATCATCGCTGAATATCTGCTGGAAACGCCATTCCCCATTGAAGAGGTCGCCGCCATGATGGCCGGTGAGCAATCCAGCGGCACATTCGTGCGCGTCGCAGGCGAGACGGACGAACTGCGGGCCCGTTCAGCCGCCGACGTTCTCGAGGTGAGCCTTGTCGGCGAGACAGGCGCGCCGACCCTTCACTCGGCCTTTGCTGAGCGCAAGGCTATCAGCGGCCCGTACCGTCAGGCGCGTGTGCGCATCGCGTTCCCGCCGGGCAATGTCGGCGTCAATCTGCCCACGCTTGCAGCAACGGTTTCCGGCAATCTTTATGATATCGGGGAAATTACCGGGCTGAAGCTTGTGTCACTCGACATACCAGCAGAGTATCGCGCGCACTATCCGCTGCCGCAGGTTGGGATACAGGGGACGCGAAACATTGTGGGGGTGTCCGACAGGCCGATCTTCGGCACGATCATCAAGCCCAATGTGGGGATGCGGGCTGACGATATTGCGGCGCTTGTTGATCGGCTCTGCGCGGCAGGGGTAGATTTCATC
>CALGEE010000223.1 GCA_937881525.1 uncultured Sphingomonadales bacterium
AAGAATAAGTCCATTGATAATGACAAGAATAGCATCCCGAATACTGCCTCCACGAAAGATCACATCCACAAGGCTGACAACAACATCAATTGCCAACCTGACTCCACTGACTATAACACCGTCGATTCCGACCTGCATTGTGCCGAGTGTTTTGTCACCGTCGGAGACTTTCGCTCCGGAGAATGGAAGCTCGATACCTGCAGTAACGTGTACATGGCGCCTGACCATGATCCTGCCATTATTGAAGAAGTAGATGGGGAGGGCCATATCCGCACGCAAAGCGGGGTGATGCGGTGCCGTAAGGTCATGTTAAACACGCCCCTGGGGCCTCGTCTTGGATATGCTGCTCCCAACGTGGTTAGAATCATTCCCGCAGATGATGTGGATTCGTTCCAGAAAGATGGAGATACCTATCGCGGCGTCCATCAGGGTCAAGAATTGCAGATCCGTAGGGTCGGCCGCATGCCATATGTTTCCGCGCCAGCCCCTCAATGTCTCTCGACGACATCCACACCGCCATTGTCCTTCCTCGTCCAAAACAATTTGCTTCTTAATGCGCTCAAGTTTTTCGGCCCAGGCCGTAAACACGTGATCAACACGTGCGAGAAAGGAATCGGTCGCATGGAGTTCTTTCGCGATCTTATGAGTACCACGGTCTCCTTCGACAGCCCCATCAACCTCTACGATTTCATGAACAACCGATATGGTCATCACCTCCGTCCAGCAATGATGGTTGCGATGAATGCCAAACATTTCCCATCCCCGTACCCAAAATCCAAGATCTCTAAACCGACTGCGAACGACCAGCGTTGCCGTCACATTGCCGCCGAGTGTAGTGACGTTTGCCTTTCCGTTTTTGCAGATCGCATTCTGCTTCATTCGTGGCGCGATTCCGTCAAGACGCCGTCTGCGATGTGTCAACAGGGTATTCATGTCTTCTTCCAGGTCGTGCATGAAAACCCTGGTTGGGGGGGTGCACTGGATGGCTTGACGGCTTTACTTTGCGACGAAAATTTCAACTCGGAAATTGAAGCGGCAACGAAATCAATAGAGGCGCTGTTCAAATTTCGAGAGACATGGCCACAAGATGATCACGATCACACAAAATACGATGCCAACTGTTTACAGTGCGTTAGAGGAGGTTTGAAAAATCAACAGAAAAGAAAACAAAAGCGAGATAACGTGCCCGGGTCCACACCCGTAAAAATAGGAAAGTTAAGCGTAGACATCCAACTGTATGCGATGGGTGGTCCATACTGTCTGGTCGGGTGCGCCACATCTAGACATGGCAAGGTGGTACATTTATGTGAACCGTTGAAAAACAAAGGCAATCAAGCTATCAAGCAAGCTTTGGCAGGTTTAATCTTAGCGGCGGATGAGTGGGGGTGTGAAGTAAGAGATATCCAAGCAGATCGAGAACGCGGTGTCATCGGTGTTAAGGACGAATTCGAACAAATTGGTTACAAAATCAAGCTCACACAGGGACACGACCCAGCCCAAAACGGAAGAGCAGAAGTTAGCGGAGGCCTCACAGCGCAACTGGCGAGGACAATACTTTTGACTTACCCGGAAAACGTCAAGAAATATCTTTGGCCAGCGGCAATGGTGCACGCGTCCATGGCGCTGAGTTGCCATAACAGCAACAGCACGCTCCCACGAAAATTCGGGCTCCTGAAATTTGGAGCAGAAGTTGAATGTCGGTGGCCGCCAAAAATGAAGCTCAAGAAAAACGACCCCCGCACGTTTACAGCGATGTATTTGCATGCCTCTATGTCCACCCCAGGGTCACATGTTGTCGTGCGAATAGACAGAAAAGGAGACATAGCTATCATCGGTGACGTGAAGACCACCAGCACATTGGTTGCCGTAAAAGAGAGCAGCGACGGCCCATTGCGAACGATAACGAACCTAAAATTCACAGGCCGGCCAAAAACCGTTACCGAAAAATCAATCCAGATCCAAGAAGATTCACCAGGCCCAAGGAGATCCGCGAGATTACAAGAGAAGGAGAAACATCTCGTTGAAGAGTGCTATTTCAACCAATTCATAGAAGAAGTAACTCGAGCAAATCTAACCGAAGCAACTGAAGATGAAACAGTCGACGTTGATTATCTCCTTGGATTTGGGGAAGCATATGTTACAAGGCTATGTAAGAAGGCAGAGCATTCGACAGCAGCAGGTTTAGCGGCTTTCCGCAAGGAACTGAAATCATTGTTGGATAACGAAGTTATTGGTGAATGTCTGGAAGAGGATCTCTTGCCACCAGGTATCGAAATAGGCGATCTGTTCGGAATCTTATCGGAGAAAAATATCGAGACAGAAAACGAAAAGGAATTCAAGGCCCGGGTGGTTTTCATGGGTAATTGTCCGCAGATATCCACAGGGAACGGCAGATGTCGAAGATTGAAACCAAACGAGCTCGAAGCAGACGACGTTTGGGTAGCAAGTGCAAGTGACCACCAAAGCGTTCGCATCCTGCTGGCGTGGGCCCTGATCAACCAAACAGAGACTTTCTCAACTGACCTTGCTAGCGCGTACTTGCAAGCACCAGCACAAGGCCGTGAAACTGTCGTTCGGGTTCCCACAGATCTTATCCATGCACTTCCGGCAGAGATGCAAGTGAAAGCGAGGCAAATGAGGAGACCAGTCTTCAAATTACAACGAGCACTATACGGTCGAGCGAGATCAGGAAAAGATTGGGGCTTAAAGATAGAGGGTCACTTGTCTGAATTGGGTTTGAAAAGAAGCAGCACTGGAAGAGGTCTCTATTACGGCGAAATAGATGGAAAGCCGATTAGAATATGCGTCTACGTAGATGACATGCTTGTGGCAAGCGATCGTGGAACAGCTGAAAAATTTTTCCAACAATTATCTAAAAAGGTGAAAATGAAGAAAGACGCACACGGCCGCGAATGGGCTCCTTGCTCACGTTTTCTTGGTGTGGAATACGAATGGGAAGTGGCAGCCGACGGTACCCGTGTTCTAAAAATCAATATGTCCGGGTACATCCAGATGGTAGTAGAGGATTACGAGAAGCTCATGGACAAAAAGATCCGCGTGCGAGCCACCGTCAACAAGGAGCCCGAACTCTCCGAAAAGTCAACCAAGGGACATGCTTTCCGCCCGCTGGTGGGTGCGCTGCTCTGGGTTGTTCGATGTTATAGACCCGACATGGCTCGATGCGTGAGCGCGATGGGCTCTGCCATCGAAAAATGGTCCGACGACTGGACACAGTTCGCAGAGAGCGTGCTCGGTGCATTATTAGCCACGAGAGACCACTGCATGACCATGAAGTACCATCCCAGCGACGAAAACCGATTGTCTTTTGACACGCACAGTGACGCAAGTCTCAATACCCCCAGGTCACATAGTGGTTCGTTCACATTCCTCAAGGGCGAATCCAGTTTCATCCCGCTCGATTGGTCAAGCAAGAAACAAACCATCGCGGCGACGTCCAGTGCCGCCGCAGAATTTGTGGGCCTCTCAGCGGCAGTCGAGCGCTCATTCCCCCTTCTACAATCTTCGATCGAAATTGGTATCCTTCCTGATGCTGCTGCTCCGACGTACTTCTGTGATAACGCGGCTGTTTTGCTCGGTATCGAAAGAGGTTTTGCTCCATATGATTGCTTGTATTCAGGGTTCGCAAAGGGCGCGCAGTTACGAGTATGTCAATTGGCGGATCTAGGGCAATTGGGTCGGTGCAGTTTTAAGTACGTCAACACGAAAGAAAATATTAGCGATTGTCTCACAAAAATCATATCGGGTCCTTTATTCCATAAAGCGCGAGAAATGTTGGGTATTGAGGGTTCAGGGGTGAGTTAAAATTGGATTTCAGGTGACATATCGACAATCACAATCACACGGATTGCCGATCTGGGGGGGTGTGTTGTTTCACATTTCTCTACATTGGTAGCTCGTAGCGTGTCGTAGATGTAATTTTAAGATTAAAGTTTCAGTGAATGATTAATTCGAGTCTATCTTGCATAATCGAGTATTATTGATGTTTTATACCTGAATA
>CALGEE010000224.1 GCA_937881525.1 uncultured Sphingomonadales bacterium
CGTAGCGCCGCCGCGACAAAATTCGCCGCTGAATGAACAACGCAAAGATAGAGACCGCCATCATCACCAAGGACACGGTTACCGCCATCGTTGGCTTGCCGCCAAGTTCGGACGTATAGGCCGAATATGCGATGGTCGACAGCGTGCGAAACCCGCGCCCCAAGATTGCTGGTGTGCCAAAATCGGCGATGGACAAGACAAAACAAATAATTGCGCCAGTGCTGACGGCGGGAAACACGAGCGGCAAAGTGATTTTAAAGAACCGTTGCAGGGGGGTACAGCCAAGGTTTTCGGCCGCATCCTCAAAAACTTTGTTGACCGAATTCAGCGCGGTCTGGGTCATCAGGTAGACAAAGGGAAAGAATTTCAGCGTGAACACCAGGATAATCCCGTGTGCACCGTAAATCGTTGGTGTGGAAATCCCGATGCTGCCAAAAAAATTGGTGATAAACCCATTTGAGCCCAGCATAATGATCCAAGCATAGGCCCCGATGAACGGCGGTGAGACCAGCACCAAAATCGACAGTGTCGAGATCAAGGCTTTGCCGCGTATCCGAAACCGCGCCATGAAAAACGCCAGGGGCACGCCGACCAAACAAGCGCCCAACGTGCCCATAAACCCAACGAACAAGGTGTTCTTGAGCCCCTTCAAATAGTAATTCCGGGTAAAAACTTCGCGGTAATTGTTCAGGGTAAGGTCGCCGGTGTCGGCATCAAAAAAACTGACGAGAAACACGCTGGCGATGGGCAGGATTAGAAAGACGGCAAGCAGAACAACAATAGCGATGGTGACAAGGGTCCAGAAGTCGGCGTCTCGATAAAGGCGTGTAGCAAAGCTGGCGGTCCCGGATGGGTTGACGTTCATCATAGCCTCCGCCCGGTATCATGATCCTCAAACACCAGCATATCGGCGCGCTGAAAGCCAAAGGTGGCCTCGGCGCCCTTGGCAAGCGCCAAGATTTCGGCGCTGGGCCGCACGGTTGCGCTGAGATTCTCTCCTGCCTCGGTCACGCCATGTACCCCAGCCTCGCGCCCGATGAAACTGATCCCGGCGATCCGCACTGGGATCGAAACTTCATGGTCCTTGATATTCGCTCCCGGGCTTACCCGAACGGCTTCTGGCCGGACCGAGGCGACGATGGCCTGTCCCGCCGGGCCAGCCACATCCGCCACGACACTGCCGCTAGATTTCAGTAATGCGCGGCCCCCCTCATGCGTGGCAGAGAGAAAGTTGTTGCCGCCGACAAAGTTCGCGACAAAGCGATTGGTCGGCAGGCGGTAGATGTCAAAGGGTGATGCCGCCTGCTGGATGATCCCATTGTACATGACACAGACGATATCCGACATCGCCAGCGCCTCTTCCTGATCGTGGGTCACATAGACGGTTGTCATGCCTAGATCCCGTTGAATTTGGCGCAATTCAGCCCGTAGATCGACTCGGAGCTTAGCGTCGAGATTAGACAGTGGTTCGTCCATCAAAAGAACGGTGGGGTTGATAACCATGGCGCGGGCCAATCCGACCCGTTGTTGCTGCCCACCTGAAAGTTCGTGAGGCATCCGCTGCGCGAACGGGTCAAGCTGCACGATCCGCAAAGCTTCGGCCACGCGGCGTGACATCTCGGCCGCAGGAACTTTGCGCTGCTTGAGGCCAAAGGCGACATTAGCTTCGACACTCAGATGCGGAAAGACAGCATAGTCCTGAAAAACCATACCGACGTCGCGTTTGTGTGCGGGTTTGTTCTGAATTTCCACCCCATCAACCAGAATGCGGCCAGCGTCTTGAAAGTGGAACCCGGCAATCGTGCGCAGGAGCGTGGTCTTGCCACAACCCGAGGGGCCAAGAAGGGTATAAAACGAGCCCGTCCCGATTTCTATTTCGATATCCGACAGGGCAAGCACATTACCGTAGGATTTGCGCAAGTTTATGATTTCGACCGAGGCCATTGCTATTTCCTACTTTTTTACTTGAAGGTTGGCTCGCCCACAGTCGGGGCGAGCCATGCAGGATGATTACTGCGCGTCCAAAACTAGGTCGCTCCATGTCTTCATCAGGCGCGCGCGCTCTTGTGCAGCCCAAGCAAAATCGTAACCCATGTCTTTGATCTTGCTCAACGGCACCAATGCGGCGCTTGAGTCGACATCGCCACGCACTGGACGACGCCCTTGATTTGCCACGATGGTCTGTGCCTCGGCGGACAGGATAAAGTCAATGAAGGCTTGGCCATTTGCAGTATTAGGCCCTCCGTGAACCAGCGCCACCGCATCGGGTGCAATCGACGTTCCTTCGGATGGATAGACTATCTGTACGGGCCCGCCGCCTTCTTTGAACCGCAGGGCCGCATCCTCCAACGTCAGACCAATCGCCAGCTCCCCGTCATTGACCATCTTTGGCACAGCGCCAGAACTGTCGGACAGGACGAAATTCGACAACATGCTGCTGTATATTTTCATGCCGGCCTCTTCGCCGCCAAAAGCCTGAAGAACGGTAGCGTATTGGATATAGGCCGACCCAGATTTGTCCGCGCGTGCCGCTGAGATCATGCCCTTGTATTCAGGCTTAGCCAGATCGGCCCAGCGGGTCGGAACCGGCAAGCCATTCAGGCGTGATTCGTTTACAATGAACGCCGTGACGACGGCAGTAAAGGGCGACCAAAGCGCACTTTTCTTCATCGATGGCAAAACGTTGGCATCGTTAACCGAGGTATAGGCATCGAAGAGATCAGGATTGAAATCCACCACTGTGCCGTCAACCGACCAAAGCACATCCGCCACTGGTGCGCCGGACTCGGCCTTCAAGCGATTCATCAATTCGCCCGAACCTGCCTTGATTATTTCGACTTTTGTGCCTGTGGCAGCCTCAAAGACCGGCACCATTTCGTCGACAAAATTCTGCGGGGCCGCCGTGTAAACGTTCACCACGCCGTCTGCCAAAGTGGTCGAGGCGTAAAGTGCCGCAACAACGGTCACAGCCGTCTGGAAAAATCTCTTGGTAGTTTGCATTTCGTTCAACTCCTCACCCGTTGGGATATACGCCCGCTCTTGCGAGTCATATATTAGATTGCATGACGCAAATTAAATAACAAGCTTTATTTCCGCTGTGCAAAATAATAAGGTTACTGCTGGGGGGACCATGAGCGCAATTATCAAAAACAGTGCGCGACGGCTGGTTACGCTGCTGCGATCCGAAGGGCCGCTGTCGCGCTATGAGATCGCGTCGGCCCTGAACGTGCAGCCCTCGACAGTCTCGCGATTGGTGCATGAACTGCTCGAACAAGATATCTTGGCCGAAAAAATCGACCCAGATCGTAGTGGGCGGCGCGGTTTTCCCTCAAAACTGGTGACGTTGCGGCCAAACAGTCTGCTATCGGCTGGCGTGTTTGTTGACCCGGATGTGCTGTTTACCTGCATTGTGGATTCGCATGGCAAATTGCTGTCCGAGGAAACCAAATCCATTGTGGATCGGAATTTCACAACCGTGCTCGGCGATGCCGGGCGGATGGTGGCGCGACAAAGGGCGGCCTTGGGGCTGGAGGCTAGCGAATTTATCGGTTGCGGCATCAGCTATCCCGGCCAGCATACCAACAAACCTGGCAAGGTCCTACGCACCACCTATCTTTCAGAATGGCCTGATATCGACGCGCGCACTGATCTGGAACCGTTTTTTGGCATGCCAGTACATCAACTAAACGATGCTAAATCCGCCTGTTTGGCGGAACTTCTGTTTGGCGCGTGTAGGCCGATCCGCAACTTCTGCTACATCTGGCTGTCCTATGGCATCGGTGGCGCTGTCGTTATAAACCAAAGCCTCTATCTGGGGCGCAATCTGGCCTCCGCCGAATTTGGCGGATTGTTCCCTAAATCTCAGCCGCGCCCCTCAGGACAAGATCTTCTAGACACTCTTGCCCGAGCTGGTCAGCCCACGGCCCGGCTAGAAGACATCCCATCCGACATTTTGCAAGGCCCTGTTGTTACCGCATGGGTCGACCGTGCCATCGTCCAATTGCGTTGGCTTAGTCTGGTGATAGCTCGAACCTTTGCGCCAGATGCAATTGTGATCGGTGGGCGGCTGGCCGATCCTATCCTGAACCGGATATGTGCGGAGTTGGCTGGCCCTGTGCCGTTGGGCGAAGATTTTGTTCTGCAACCGCCAGGTTTTCTGCGTGCGATATCTGACAAAAAACCACAGTTGGGCGCTGCCGCCTTACCAGTCTATTTTAGCACAAATTCTGCGTTGGGACACTGAGTGTCCTTGCCCCCTAAACTAGTGCCATTAATTTTGCAAAACTATCTTAATGTAGAACGTCAAATTGGCTAGCTACGCGGGCATTTGGGTCAAATCTGCACAGATACTCGGCTGAAGAACGGTTTTAGAAACCGCTTGACCACAACGCTGACGGGCATACCTTAAAAGGTTTAACCTTTTGAAAAACAGGAGGGCTCAAATTGCAACATCACAGTCAAACGAATGATCTCAGGGCTCGTCTTGAAATATTTGAAGGTGTTTTGTG
>CALGEE010000225.1 GCA_937881525.1 uncultured Sphingomonadales bacterium
TGCTGCTGACCATTGTTCGATGCAGATTCTATTTTAATATTAATTTTACTCAAAAATGACAGGCATTATAATATTTGAAAGGCATATGTGCGCAATATACGCTTTAATTGCCCATGCAAGGAACCCGTTTTCCGTGTTCTACACCTTGCGCGGCGCAGTCATCAACATCATGGGCGTAATCCACAACGGACACACGCACTGCATTGATTGAGCCGTCATTGACGGGAGGCCATTAGCCCAAAAAGCGACATCCATAAAATCGGTTGGTGTCGCCTTTACCCCAATAACAGAGGCGCAAGCTTAAAGCGTTGCCATGCGGCATCACCAAATTGCGATGCCTGAAAAATCGCAGCACGGCGGTGAAGGCCCGCGTCGCAATCATGCGTAAAACCAAATCCACCATGAAACTGGATCGCGCGGTCGGCGGCGAAGCTGTAGGTCGCATCAGCCGCAGCCTTTGCCATGCGTACGGCAATTTCGCCAACGCCTTGGTCGCTAAAGCTGTTTGCTGCGCTGTACAAATGCGAGCGCGCTTTTTCATATTCGACATAAGCGTCGACGGTCGGGTGCTTCAGCGCCTGATATTCGCCGATAATCTTTCCGAACTGCTTGCGAGTTTGCAGATAGCTTACCGTATAGTCGATCACGCTTTGCGAACCACCGCACATTTCCGCGCTTTGCAGCAGGTTTGCGGCCTGCTCAATATGCGACAGTGTTGAGGATGTTCGCGCAATTTCCAACAAAGCTGCGCGTGATACGACCAAGCCATTCAACGACAGAGCAAAGCTGCGTCGTGTCTCATCGATAATCGCTTCACGGCGCAGGCGTCCAGCGACGTCGGCGGCGGTCAGCAAGACTAAGGCTGGCCTGCCATCTAGCATAACCGATGCAACAACGATATCCGCTGTCTGCGCCCATGCGACAAACAGCTTCTCGCCAGACAGATGGACTGCGTCACCCTCAACCGTTGCTGTGGCTGTAATGTTCTGAAGATCCCAGTCGCCATGCGCTTCGGAAAGGGCCAATGTGCCAATGGCACCTTCGGCAAGCTTGGGCAGCCAATGTGCCGTTTGCTGCTCACTACCGCCTATAATGAGTGCCTGTGCAGCCAAGGTCGATGACACCAATGGCGATGCCATAAGGTGGCGCCCCATTTGCTCGACGACCGGAACGACCTCGGCCAGCGAAAGGCCAACACCCCCATGCGCCTCTGGTATCGCAATCGCGGTCCAGCCCAAGGCGGCCATTTCGGCCCAGACATCGGCATCATAGCCCAAATCGCTGTCCATCAGCTTGCGGACGCGGGCAATGGGCGATTTGTCGCGGCAAAAGCTAGTGGCTACGTCAAGCAGCTCAATCTGTTCTTCGCTATATCCTAAGCCAGCCATCTGCATGTCATTCTCTCCTCGCGCCTCTGCATCCTCTATGGCGCGAGGCATGGCAAGAAATCAAGGCGATTTAACCGGTCGATTAAAAGCGCAGCCTAGGCCTGCTCAAGAATCTTTCGGCCTGGCCGTACTTTCATTTTATGCCCTGTCTTGGTGGCGAGCGACAGGTCCTTGACCGTCTGCATAAACACCCATTCGTTGGTTGCCGCCTGCGGGGTGAGAGCCAGATGCATGTAGCCGCGGTTGGAAGTATCGACCCAGCGCAATTCCTGTTTGCTGGCGTCAAGCAAACTGCGCGCAACGACGGCCGGGTCAGTGAACGGAATCGCACTTTCAAAGCCTGGCGACGAGACGCTGTGGCCGCCAAATTCGATGCCGGCTGGCTTTCCACCTTCGGGCAAGTCAAAGGCCCAGCCATTGTGGCTGTCACCTGTGATCACGACCAAGTTTGCATCTGCGCGCTGGGCTGCTGCCAAAATACGCGAACGCGCTTCGGGGTAACCACCCCAATTATCGAGATTGTTCGGCAATCCTGCCTTTGTCGCGGCAATGCCCTGCCGCACATAGCTTACCGTGCGTTCAGGCGCAAATTTGGGCACCCAATCCATGGCGGTTTCCGGGGTGTAACTATACCCCATGTTCGTTCCGGTTCCAAGCAAGGCCCAAGTCGACTTGTCACCCATCATGGACCGCGAGAGCCATGCTTCCTGTTCGGTTCCAAACATCGTCATGGAGGGATCGCGCCACGCGCCATCACGAAATTCGGCAAATGCCTTTGCAGGATCGCCAGCGCGCGCCAGTTCTCCATAGGTATATGGCTTAGAACGGGCAATCTCCCGCGTATCCGTGCGGTAATAAGTTGCAAGGTCGCCGATTGCATATTCTTTCCACGGCTGTTCGCCGACGGGCAACCATTCGCGCCATACCTGCATCGCTGCGTTGCGGCGTGAGCTCCAGTCGCCTTCATCGACGCCGTGGTTCTGCGCGCCACCTTCCCAACTGTCATTGGCCGTTTCATGGTCGTCCGTGTTGACGATCACCGGGAAGTTCGCATGCAGCGCTTGCAACTGTGCATCCACGCGATAGCTTGCGTAACGCAGACGGTAATCCGCCAGCGTCAGGATTTCGTTTGCCGGGAAAAGGCGCGCCGCAAACTTTGGGCCGCCGTCATATCCCCCACGGCCATATTCATAGATATAGTCACCCATGTGGAGCACCAGATCGATGTCATCACGCGCAGCAGCATGGCCGTATGCGTTGAATTCGCCGAAGCCCAGATTGGAGCAAGAGAAGACCGCAATGTTGAACTTTGCGGTCTTGCCAACGGGCAAAGTCTTGGTCCGGCCAATCGGCGATATGCTGCCATCGGGTGCAATGAAACGGAACCAATGCCACTTGCCGGGCGCGAGATTGTCGACGGTAATCTTAACCGTATGGTCCCGCCAGGGCCCTGTCACCATTTGTCCGCCGCCTGCAATTTTTACAAAATCGCGGCTTTCGGAAATTTCCACGCGCACTTTGGATGGCCCACCGGTGGGGTTCACATAACGCGTCCACAAAAGAACTGAGTCAGGGCCCGGCTCGCCGCTGGCAACATTATGGGTAAATCCGGTAAGGCCAAGCAGCGTCTGCGCCATAGCCGCGCCGCCGGGCAGCATCAACCCGCCAATACCAAATCCAGCGGTTGCAAGCAAAAGACGGCGGTTGATTAACAATGACATTTCTAGATTCCCCTTTTGCGTTTAAGCAATCCCTGCGGCGCATGGTCCCGATGCTATGCAAAATGCGCTAATCAATTGCTGTTGCAGCCTTATGACAGGCGCATTTGCCGGCTCAAATAAAATTATCCAGCCACTTTTCGGCCAAAGCCTCCGCTTCGCCGACGCTGAAGGGGGCATTGCCGAGGCTCAGCTCTAACCACAGGCCGTCGACTAATGCCGTCAACGCAACTGCCGCCAATCGCGCGTCCTGTGGCGCGTTCGGACAGGCGCAGATCAGGCGTTCTATGTCTTGGCGGTTCTCGGCGTAAATTTCGTCATGGATTGCACCAATAGCTGGAACCGTCCGCGACAGGCTCCAAAACGCCAGCCATGTGGCCAGCAACGCAGGGTCAGCAATCGGCGTACGAAAGCTTGCGGTGACAAAAGCCAGCAGTCTACCACGCGGATTGTCCGCCGGTATATCCTCCACGGCGGCATGCATCGCGGCGGCAACGCGTGCGCCAGTGGCACGATAGGTCGCGGCCACCAGCGCATCAATGCCATCGAAATAGTGCCGCAGAAGACCGGCCGAAACGCCAGCTTCCACACAAATGGCGCGTACGGATGTCCCGTTTGCGCCGCGCGTCGCAAGGCATCGCGCCGTCGCCGCAATCAACGCATCGCGTCGGGTATCTGCGCTTTCGCGGGTGAAGACTTGTCGCACGGTCATAGCGCTGTTATACACTCGTATAACAAAGGGAGCAAGATGTCCGAATCGGACTTACACATACCGCGCGATGATCTCGATGGCTGGAGCCTTCCGGCTTGGACCTATGATGATCCTGAATTCGCAGCGCTTGAGGTGGACAGCATTTTCCGCCCGTCATGGCAGGTCGTATGCCATGTCAGCGACGTCGCGAACGCCGGCGACTGGCACAGCCTTGATTATATCGGCGAGAGCGTGATCGTCGTGCGCGGCAATGACGACGTGCTGCGCGCCTTTACCAATGTCTGCCGCCACCGCGGAAGCCGTTTGGTTGACGGCTCTGACGGATGTGCGAAAAAGCTCGTCTGCCCCTATCACGCATGGACCTATGATCTTAATGGCAGCCTTACGGGCGCGCCCGACAGCGCATCCTACCCAACGCTCGACAAGAGCAAGGCGGGCCTTGTGCCCGTCGATATGGAAATCTGGCGCGGATTTATATTTGTCCGTCTTGAAGCTAATGGCCCCTCGGTCGCGGAGATGATGGCCCCGTATGAGGCCCAAGTCGCGCCTTACCGCTTTGAAGAGCTCAGGGCGCTTGGCCGCGTAACGATGCGCCCGCGCGACGTGAACTGGAAAAATGTCGGCGACAATTATTCGGATGGCTTGCACATTCCCGTGGCACATCCCGGCCTTACGCGCTTGTTCGGCAAAAGCTATGGCATAGAAGCAGAACCGCATGTTGACCGCATGTGGGGCGACCTTGTCGACCGGCCATCGGCCAACTGGTCCGAGCGCGGATACCAGAATCTCCTACCTTCGGTGCCCCATCTGCCTGAGGCCAACCAGAAACGCTGGCTGTATTTCAAGCTGTGGCCGTCGGTCGCGTTCGACATTTATCCTGACCAAGTGGATTTCATGCAATGGTTGCCCACTGGCCCCAATAGCTGCGTCATTCGCGAGATCAGTTATGTGCTGCACGATGACCGCCGCGAAATGCGGGCGGCACGTTACCTCAACTGGCGGATCAACCGGCAGGTCAATGCAGAGGACACCGTCCTCATCACCCGCGTGCAGCAAGGCATGGCAAGCCGCAGTTTTTCGATGGGCCCGCTATCAGACAAAGAAGTTTGCTTGAAAAGCTTCTGCCGCCAAATCCGCAACATCATTCCCGAGGCCCGCCTCGAACAGCGCCCCGCAACGGGCTGGAGCAAAAAATGACCAAAAAATATGACGCCCTCATCATTGGCGCTGGCCATAACGGCCTTGTTTGCGCCTTTTATCTGGCACGCGCCGGCCTGAAGGTCCGGATTGTCGAGCGCCGCGATGTGGTCGGCGGCGCTGCTGTGACCGAGGAGTTCCACCCCGGTTTCCGCAATTCGGTCGCAAGCTATACGGTAAGCCTGCTTCAGCCAAAGGTCATTTCGGACATGAAGCTGGTCGACCATGGCTATCGCGTAATCGAACGGCCCATTTCCAATTTCCTGCCGCAGGAAGATGGCGGCTATCTGAAACTCGGCGGCGGGTTGGAGAGAACTCAGGCCGAGTTCGCGCGCTTTTCAAAGCATGATGCGGCGGTGCTGCCGCAATATTATGAAATGCTTGAGGGCGTCGCCGACGTCCTGCGCGACCTTGCGCTGCGGTCGCCACCCAATGTCGGTGATGGCCTCAAAACGTTAATCGACGCCGCAGTGCAGGGCCGTGGCTTGATGAAGCTTAATCTGTCGCAGCAGCGCGATGTGTTGGAACTGTTCACGAAATCAGCGCGCAGCTTCTTGGACAGCTGGTTCGAAAGCGAGGCTGTGAAAGCGGCATTCGGCTTTGACGCAGTCGTCGGCAATTATGCCAGCCCCGATACGCCGGGCAGTGCTTATGTATTGCTGCACCACGTCTTTGGTGAAGTGAATGGAAACAAAGGCGCGTGGGGCCACAGCATTGGCGGCATGGGTACCATCACGCAAATCATGGCCAAGGTATGCCGCGATCTTGGCGCAGAGATCAGCCTCGAGGCGCCTGTCTCACGCGTATTGGTGGATGGCGAAAAGGTTGCGGGCGTCCGCCTTGAAAGCGGCGAGGAAATTGTTGCCGACCGCGTCATTTCCAATGTCGGACCAAAACTGTTGTACGAACGCATGTTCGACGATGCCGACTTGAAACCGGAATTCAAACGCCGCGTAAAGGGTTTTAAGGCAGGCAGCGGAACATTCCGGATGAATGTCGCCTTGTCGGAATTGCCCAAATTCACGTGCTTGCCCGAAGCTGGCGAACATCATCAATCGGGCATCATCATTGCGCCAACGCTCGATTATATGGATCGCGCATTTTTGGATGCGAAGCGTGACGGTTGGTCGCAAAAGCCAATCGTAGAAATCCTGATCCCGTCCACCGTCGACGACAGCCTTGCGCCTGCGGGACAACATGTCGCCAGCTTATTCTGTCAGCAATTTGCGCCAGAGTTACCCGCCAATGCGGATGGCACGCCACGCGACTGGGACGCCGAAGAGGGCAAGGCCGCAGACGATATCATCAGCACAGTTGAGGCCTATGCACCCGGCTTCCGCGCGTCCGTTTTGGGTCACCAAATTCTTAGCCCCAAGGGACTTGAGCGCAAATTCGGTTTGGTCGGCGGCGACATCATGCATGGCAATATGAGCCTTGACCAATTATGGTCTGCCCGCCCGATATTGGGCCATGGCGCCTATCGTGGTCCGCTTAAGGGCCTATATATGTGCGGCGCAGGCAGCCACCCCGGTGGCGGCGTCACGGGCGCACCGGGGCATAACTGCGCGGCAGAAGTGTTGGCCGACCGGAGTATATTCAAACGGATCTTTGCCTGAGGACTTGGCCAGAGGACTTTAGCGGGGGACAATGAAAAAGCCGGACCTTTTCAGATCCGGCTTAACCTTCCCTGTTGCCAGTGGCAACAAACTTAAATTGAAACTTTAAAAATCGCGCGAGAATTTCACACCGATGACGCGTGGCTTGATAACCACATCGTAAAACGCACCGCCCGTTGGCGTTGACGCCGTGACACCCGTTCCGCATGTTGTTTCAATACACTGGACGCCGGTGTTCACCACGCCGCGTGTATCAAACAGATTTGTGGCAAAAGCCTCAATCGCCCATGCTTCATTCTTCACGCCAACCGAGAAGTCGGCGGTGGTATAGGCATCCAAATTGCCCTTGATAGCATTTTGCGCAGGCCGCAGATCGCTTCGACGGCTGCCGGTGTGATTGACCGCAAACTGCACATGACCATCCCAATCAGCGACTGGGAATTCATAACGCGCAATCGCATTGCCCTTAACCTTTGCGGTCACAGGCAAGCGCGATCCGGACGGCGCAAGCAACTCATTATCAGTCGTTGTGCAATCAAAAGTTGCGTTGGCAATAGCGCAGAAGTCGCGACGGATTTCAGCATCATTATAGCTAAATCCAGCGTTCAAGCTGAAACCATTGCTCCGGAAGCCAGCGTCCATTTCGATACCGCGGATACGCGATACACCCGCATTGCGGATTTCGGTCAGGCCGTTCGCACCCAAGAAGGAAAGCTGGATATTATTCCAATCTTCCTGGAACACAGCGCCATTCCAACGGAACGCACCGAATGTGGTTTTCCAGCCCAATTCATAATTGTCGAGCTTGTCCGAACCATAAGGTGGCAAGGTACCGCGACGGTTGATACCGCCAGGACGGAAACCGCGCGACCATGTGGCATAGACCAGAACATCGTCGGTGACTTTGTATGTTGCATTCATTTTGTGGATGAAGCCCGTGTCCGATGTGGATTTGTCGACATTGGTGCAAGGGCTGCCATCGACAAGGATTGGCACAGGCGTTCCTGCCGGATTGGCGCGCCGCGTTGTTCCATCGGTGTTGAGACAGGCCGATTCGCCAGTCTTGCTAGAAAAACCAGCCGCATAGCCGAAGAAGCCCTGCAACGAGTTATCGAACTTATAATAACGCAAGCCGCCGGTCAGCGAGAGCTTCTCGGTCAAATCATAGGTCAATTCACCAAAGGCCGCATAATCGCGGTCAACGCGCAGTTGCTTCGTCAACCAGATGTTGCTGTCGGTTCCGGTCACGGTGAAGGAATCAGCAATATCGTCAATGATGTAATTTTGTTCGATATTGTGCGACTGGCGCTGTGCAAATACACCGCCAATGAACCGCAAAGGCGCGTCGGCAGGGCTTGCAACCCGCAATTCGCCAAAGCTTTTCTTATAACGATCAACGCCTTGAATATACTGGTTAGGGTTCACAAGCGTCCCGGCATTGTCGTAGAAATAATTGCCGTAACCGGCCAATGCGTCATAAAAATACGCATAATCCGAATAATCCGACTGCGTTTCGCTCTTGCGACGCAAATGACCGCCCGTCGCCGTCACATCCCAGTTACCGATTGTGCCTTCAATCGTCATTGCCGCCTGAATCCATTTATCACGGCTGTCTTCTGGGTTATACTGAACGGTCTGAAGCGCACCAGTGGTTTGCCCTGAACGTTCTTGCGAGAAGCTTCCTTGCGTATTCTGGACCTGCCCCATCACTGTTGGCTTGATGGTCCAATTGTCGTCAAGGTCGATACCCAGCGCCAAACGCGCGCCGTAGGTTTCGGCGTCGTTATAGTTTTTCTCAACCAATGCGGCGTTGCTTTGGCTGATGCCGGATGAGGCATAAGTCCGGCTGCCCGCAATATTGTCGATATAGCCGCCATCGTCGCGATACCAGCCAACAAGACGCGCGGCCGCGCCCTCGGCGATTGGCACGTTTACGAAGCCTTCGTAAATCGCGCCAAAATCACCATGCGCAACATTGTTAAATTCAACGCCAGCGCTTCCGTAGAGACCAGATGGATCAGGCGCGTTCGTCACCAACTTCAACGTACCAGCCATCGAGCTTGCGCCATATAAGGTGCCCTGCGGTCCGGCGAGTGCCTCAACACGCGCAAGGTCATAGGCATGCAAATCAAGCGCGCCTTGGATGGTCGTGATTGGCATTTCGTCCAAATAGGTGCCGACAGTTGGCAACGATGCCGAGTGGTTCGCGTTTTCGCCAGATGCCACACCGCGGAAATAAACCTGCGCGAAGCCGGGGCCGCCCTGTTGAATGGTGACCGAAGGCAGGAATTTCACAACATCCTGTAATTCGCTCACTTGCAGCTGGTCGAGCTTTTCATTGCCAATGGCATTGATCGCGATCGGTACATCCTGCAAATTCTGTTCGCGCTTTTGCGCGGTCACGACGATGACGTCGCTGTCGGAGCCGGCGGCTTCTTGCGCCCATGCGGGAACCGCAAGGCCAAAAGCAGTTGATGTCAGCAATGCGGCCATGGCCGTGCGGACCTTAGACCGATGATTTAGTTTACGCACAATTACCCCCCTTTTGTGAATTTGATACAATCAAGCCCTAAACGCGCAGGCGCGCAATATATTTTCGCAATTTGCGGAATTTATTTTAAACTTTAGTGTGCCTTGTTGCAATGCAGCAACTATGTTGTTGTTGCAGGATAGATTACCCAAAGCGGCCCCAGCGCGCGTTTCAGTGGCTCCAGATGCGCCGCATAGGGCTTCCATTGATCCACGCCGTCACGATTGATCGGACGCCGCACCTGCTCGCTGGACGCCGTACGCACCGCGCGCGTGCTCTGATGGAAATTCAGACAATTTTCTTCAAACGGAACGCCCACAAAATCCAATAGGCTTCGAATTTCGCGTTCCGGATTTTCCAGCAGTTCTTCATGTATGACGCGATACACATAGCCCGGCTGAACCGCGTCAAAATGAGCCATTACCCTTACATAATCAGCATAATATTGCCCCATATGCGCTAGGTCATAACTGAACGCCTGCCCCTTGGCGAAATGTTGCCGGTAATTGGAAAAACAGCAATCGAGCGGGTGCCGCCGCGCATCGATAATCTTAGCATGGGGCAAGATCAGCCGGATGAAGGCCAGATAATTCCAATTGTTCGGCAGCTTATCGATGAAGAAAGGCTTGGTCGTTTTACGCTGGATATGTGTGCGTTCGATAAACTCCGCGCCCAGCCGTTCGGCGTCCTGCGCGCTAAAACCAGACAGCGCGTCAATCCAGTCGATATCGCGCCCTTCGCGCCCCTCTCGTCCTTCGCGTAACGCCATCGCCGGAATATCTGGCAATTCCATTGTGCCTTCGACCATCGAATGGCTGGCCAATATTTGTTCAATCAATGTCGAACCCGCGCGCGGCATGCCAAGGATGAAAATCGGGTCGGGCGCATCATGCCCCTGCCCGGCGCGGACGCGCCAAAATTCAGGCGTGCACAGCGTGATGATTTTATCGACTTGGTGGCTTATGGATTGCGGATCATAATGCAGCTCAGCACTGCGTAACGCATTCGCCTTTGCATAATGCGCGAATGCTGCGGCATGGTCAGCGCGTTCCTCCATCGCCTTGCCCAGCGCAAAATGGAGATGATAGGCATCCTCTGTGCCAAGGCTGTCAGACGTCAAAGCCGTGTCCATCGCGGCAACATCATCGTCGGAGAAGCTTACCGTTTTTAAATTGGCGAGGCTCCAATAGACTTCACCCAAAGTGGGTTCGACCGCCAAAGCGCGGCGATAGGCCGCAACGCTGTCATTCTGATTACCGACGGTCTTGAGCATATGGCCATAACTCATCCATAATTTGGCATGGTCGGGAAAGCGCGTGGTCAATTCCTGATACAGGGCAATCGCCTCTTCATAGCCGCCAATCCGGCCAAGCGCCGCAGCTTTCAGGTTTTGCTGGACGGGGTTATCACCCCCTTCCGCCAACACGGCGTTGAGATTTTCCAGCGCCTCTGGAAAGCGGTTTTGTTTATAGAGCACCGTTGCCAAATTGGCGCGCGCTGCGCCAAAATCCGGCGTCAGTTCCAAGGCGCGGCGCAGCAGAGCCTCACTATCTTTCAAGCGGCCAACGCGCGCAGCGAGTTCAGCCATCATCCGGATCGCCGCCACATCCGTTGGCGCATCGCGCAAATGGCCACGCAATAACGGCTCTGCATCTTCCAACCGATTTTCCGACAAAGCCACAGCTGCCGCCATGAGGTTGGGGTTGCGCAAGGCGGCTTCAATCGCGGGGCGAGCGGAGGTCTGGTTCATAAGCTTTGGTCTAAGCCAAGCGGTGTCGATTTTGAAGCGGACAAATCATCCGGCGTGTCTATGTCGTGCAAACTGCCGATGGGCGCGGCCAAACTGCGGGCCTGCGACAAGATGTGCCGGGCGCCGGCATCGCCCTGTGTTTCCAACAGCAAAGGCCAATTGGCGCGCGGGAAAATAGCAGGTGGCATGGCTTGGGCGCCATCTGATGACGCGATGATTTCGCCATCGCACGCCGCAATTAGCGCGCCGATATGCGCTGCGCCAATGAACGGCATATCGGCCAGCGCAATCAGCAATGCTTGCGCCTTGATCTTTGCCGCCGCCGCAACCGCGAGATGTAACGAAGCGGATAGGCCAAGGTCGGCATTTGGATTTTCAACAAGTGTATAGCCCAAGGCCGCATAATGCGGCGCAATGGCGGCGTCGGGCTGACACACGGCAAAATGCGCTGCGGCTGGAATGCCGACCAAATTGCGCGCGGCTCGCACACCCATCGGCGCGCCTTCCAAGTCCGCCATCAACTTATCTGAACCAAAACGCCGCGCATGTCCGGCGGCAAGGACAATGATTGCGACCTGTTCGGCCTCCATTACCGCAGGCCCAGATTGAAGGCGCGGATCATACCGCCCGTAATCGAAAGCGCGATTTCCGGCGCGCTGATCGCATTAATCGCAACGCCGGCTGGCCCCTCTATCCGCGCGCATTGTTCCGCGCTGACCCCCGCCGCCGACAATCGCGACAGCCGCGCCTGATGCGACCGGACCGAACCCAAGGCCGCCACATAGGCCGCAGGGCTCGCCAACGCAGCTATCAACGCCGGATCATCAATTTTGGGATCGTGGCTTAAGGTCACTATGGCGCTGCGGCTATCGGGCGCAAAGGCCTGCACCGCATCATCGGGCCAACGATCATCCAAGCGGACAATGGGGAAACGATCCGCTGTCAAAAACCGCCCGCGCGGATCGCATAAGGTGACATCAATGCCTTGCGAGACAGCAATCGCCGACAGCGCCGCCGCAATCTCCACCGCGCCTACAATCAATAACCGGCGGGGCGGATAATAAACGTTTACAAAGCCCTCTGCCGCAGCATCCTGTGCTATCATGCTGCGGCCAGTGGCAAGGTCCGTCACGACCGATAACATGGCTCCATTGCCCCGCGCGTTGACGATGTCGGCAAATAGGCTTTCGGGAAAACCGTCGGCCGACACCGGCTGCACCAGCACGACAATGTCGCCGCCACAGGGCAGGCCAACGTCCCACGCCGCATCATCGGCAACGCCATAGCGGCGCACTATCGCTGGCGCGCCGGCCAAAACCATCTGCGCGCGTTCCAGAACGTCGGCTTCCACGCATCCACCCGACACCGAACCTACAAACCGCCCATCGGCATGAACCAGCATATGTGTGCCAGTCGGACATGGCGCAGATTTCCATGTTTCGACCACCGTCGCAATCGCCATCGGCGCGCCTGCCCAATCTCGCGCGGCGGCGAGGATACGATCATGATTGGCACTGCCTGTTTTCATGGCTACCCGCTAGCAAAGTGACCGAAGCGTTGCTATATGAAACGCAATATCGGGTGGGAGCTTCTTTGTATGGCAATTCAGACGTCAATCAACGGCAAAGCAGTGGCCCTGTCCGCTGAACCGGATACGCCCTTATTGTGGGTCATTCGCGAAGAACTTGGCCTGACAGGAACAAAATTCGGTTGCGGCGTTGCGGCGTGCGGGGCGTGCACCGTCCATGTTGATGGCGAACCTGCCCGTTCGTGCAGCGTTCCGGTTAGCGAAGTGGCTGGCAAATCGATTACCACGATTGAAGGTCTGAAATCCGCCGATGGCACGCTGCATGCGGTCCAAAAAGCCTGGATTGCGGCGCAAGTGCCACAATGCGGCTATTGCCAGTCGGGACAAATCATGGCTGCCGTGGCGCTCATCGAAAAAACCGGTCACCCCAGCGACGCACAAATTGACGCGGCGATGACGAACCTCTGCCGCTGCGGTACCTATCCACGTATTCGCAAGGCCATTCGCGCCGCCACTGGGCAGGCCGCCCAAGCTGCCCAGGGACACGTCTAATGACTGACACCCCCACAGCCGATACTGCACCCGAAGTCCCCTTTAAGCGCAAGGGCGTCAAACGCCGCGCCTTCCTGATTGGCGGTGTCGCCATCGTCGGCGCTGGCTTGTTCGGCATCTCGATTGCGGACAGCAACGCCGCCAAAGACGCCAAGGCACGCATTACGGGTGAGGGCGAGCATAGCTTTGCGACTTGGCTGAAAATCGGCGAAGATGACATCATCACCATTTATTCGCCGCACACCGACATTGGTCAGGGGTCAAATACAGGCCTTGCCCAAATGCTCGCGGAAGAATTGGACGCGATGTGGGATCAGGTGCGCATCGTCTCGGCGCCTGCGGAACCCGCCTTTGCCAATGTCGGCTTGGGCCGCGCGTTTCTTGCGGACATCACGGGCAAGCCAGCGATCATCAACGGCATTCCCGAATCCTTTTTATCGTTCATCGCGCGGCAAATGAACCTTCAGATGACCGGCGGTTCAACCGCCTTGCGGTTCACCGGCCAAGTGACCTTTCAAAAGGTAGGCGCGGCGACACGGCTGGCACTGATCGAAACCGCTGCTAAGCGGCTAAATGTTCCCGTCGGCGAACTGACGACGCAGGACAGCCGCGTCATTCACGCAAAATCGAGCCGGTCGTTGCGTTATGGCGAGTTGGCGGCAGAAGCGGCGACCTTGTCGCTCGACAATGAACCCACGTTAAAAGACCCCTCGCAATATCGCTTGATGCGGCAATCACTGCAGCGGCTCGATATTCCGGCCAAGGTCGATGGCAGCGCGCAATATGGTATCGATTTCGCCGTTCCAAACATACGTGTGGCAACAATTCAAGCCGCCCCCGTGCGCGGCGGAAAACTAACGTCCGTCGACACCGCACCTGCCTTGGCCATAAAAGGCGTTGAGAAGGTGATTAAGCTGGATGATGCTGTCGCGGTGGTGGCCAAAGGCTATTGGCCCGCCATTTCTGGCCTGCGCGCTTTAGCCCCCAACTTCACCGACGGTGGCCATGCCGATATTTCAACCGCATCGATATTCGCCGCGCATGACGCGCTGTTTACCAAGGGTGAAGCAGACGGCGAAGCAGGCGAAGGCGATGTGCAAGCAGGCCTTGGCGCCAAGCCGATCGAAGCGAAATATCAGGTCCCGTTCCTCCACAATGCGATGATGGAGCCCTTTGCGCTCACCGCGCATTTCAAGGACGGTAAGCTCGACATTTGGGGCGGGATGCAAGACCCGTTGGCAACCAAAATGCTGGCGGTCGAGGTTTCGGGCCTTGATGCAGATGACGTCACTTTCCACCCCATGATCATTGGCGGCAGCTTTGGCCGCCGCTTGCCCATGTATATGGAAATTGTGGACCAAGTGACACAGCTTGCCATGCAATTACCCTATCCGGTCAAGCTGATCTGGAGCCGGGAGGAAGAAGTTGCCCAAGGCGCCTATCGCCCGCAAAGCTCGGCATTGCTGTCGGCGGCGTTGACGGACAAGAAACGCATTGCCGCTTTGCGCAATGATTATGTCCAGCCCGACAGCGCGGAGAGCGAGACCGTATTTCCATACATCTTGCCCGCCGTGTCGCGTCGGCATTTTGCGCATGTGTCGAACCAGAATACGGGCGCATGGCGGTCGGTCAATGCCACGCAACAAGGCTTTTACAATGAAAGCTTCATGGATGAACTGGCGCATGCCGCAGGTGAAGACCCCGTCATTTTCCGCCGCAACCATTTGAAAGCGGATTCACGGCATTTGCGCGTTTTGGATGAAGTCGCGGCGCGCAGTGGATGGAACACGCCCTTGCCCGCCGGACGGGGACGCGGCGTGGCTTTGGTCGAAAGCTTCAAAACCATCGTCGCAATGGTCGTTGAAGCCTCAGTTGGCGAAGACGGCATGCCCAAATTGCACAAGGTCACCACGGTCGTTGACGCAGGCAGCATCGTCAACCCGGACGCCGCCATGGCGCAGATTGAGGGCGGCACGATCATGGGCCTATCATCTGCCATTGGTGAAGCCATCACGCTCGACAAAGGCGCGGTGCAGCAAAGCAATCTAAGCGATTATCCATTGCTGACCATGGCACAATCACCCTTATTCCAGGATATCCACTTCCTGAATAGCGGGGCACCAATGGGCGGTATCGGTGAACCCGGCGTTCCACCTGCGGCGCCGGCCCTGGCCAATGCGCTGTTCGCGGCGACAGGCAAACGTGTGCGCAACCTGCCGATAAAAACGCAGGCGAGAGGGTAATTTTGCGGCACGCACGGGTATTGCAGCCAACCGACAATCTGGAAATCGCCGAGACTTTGGCGCGGGCGTTCCAGAATGAATCGGGCTGGAGCTATGTCATACCCGACCCCCAATTGCGTGCACGGCGACTGGTGGGCGCATTCCATTTGTTTTTGCGCGACGAACATCGCAAAGGCGCGGTGTTTGGTACCGATGGCATTGAAGCCGTCACCTTATGGCGCGGCCCCGGCCAAGCGCGCGACAGCCTGTTTGATACGGCACGGAACATCATTCCCCTCGTGCAACAGTTGCGCTTCTCCATTTTACGCGGGCTTGAAGTCGCCGACTTGATCGAAAAGCATTTGCCGCAAGAACCCGTTTGGTATTTGCATTTTGCCGGTTGCGACCCCGATTATCAGGGGAAGGGATTTGGCGGCGCGGCGATCCGCGCAGGGCTAGAGCGCGCAGATCAAGATGGCCTGCCCGCCTATCTGGAAACCGCCGACGAACATAATATCCCTTTGTACCAAAGCTTTGGCTTTGCCATCAAACATAGCTGGCAAGTCCCCGAAGGCCCCCAATTTTGGGGCATGCAACGCCCCGGCAAAACGCGGCATTAAGCGGATCATCGCGCGCGCCCTTGCCCTCCATCCAAAAGCCGCCTAACCCCGCCGAACGCACCAGGTCTGCGCGAGAGCGTGGATAATAGGGAAGCCGGCGGAAATCCGGCGCTGTTCCCGCAACTGTAACCGGCGAGCTTTTGCTCCAAATGCCACTGGAAAAACGGGTGACCGTGAAACTGGGAAGGCGGGGCAAAAGCAGTGACCCGGGAGCCAGGAGACCTGCCTGATTGCGGTTTGTCCTTTGTGCTTGCGGGACACTGGCGCAATCGGGGGTTTCCTCCGCGTGACGACATACTGTTGGACGTCATGCGAAGGAGATAAAACCATGACAATGTTAAAAATTACGGCAGCCGCGCTTGCGATGCTGCCGACGAGTGCCTTTGCGCAAACGGCAGAGGATGAAATTGTTGTCACCGCCAGCGGCTTTGAACAGCCGCGATCCGAAACCGGCCAAGCCATTGAGATTGTCGGTCGCGACCGGCTTGACCAGTTACAAAGCGCGACAATTGCCGATGCCCTGCAGACCGTGCCGGGGGTGCGCATTGCCACACGCGGCGGCCTTGGCG
>CALGEE010000226.1 GCA_937881525.1 uncultured Sphingomonadales bacterium
AATCGCCACGGTGTTGGTCAGATGTAATGAAAATGAAATTGGGCTGGGTCATGATCGTTCCTGACGGTTAAAGGGAATTGAAAACATGCGGCCTCGTAAAAAGTGGCAATTGAAACATATGCTCATGACATCTCAGAGGACACGGTAACGTCGTGTTTTGGCTTTCGGGAAAAGAAAATCACCACGAGATCCCCATATGGAAGCGGCTAAATATCAAAAACGTCCAGGTCTTCGACAATGCCCGTTTCGCCGGCAAATCGTGCGGAAAGATCGGCTAGCGCCTTTTTGTGACCCTCTTGGCTATCCATATGTATGCGAAAATGGCTGAGATAGAGGCGTTTTACGCCAGCGCTTTTAGCCATGTCCGCGACTTCACCGGGGTCCGGGCTGAACGCTTGTAGCGCGGGGTGTAATTGCTCGCCCGCCCCCCGATAACACCAATGCAGCAGAAAATTCGCATCGCGGCACAATGCGGTGATGTTGTCGTTGATGCCGGTATCGCCGGAATAAACAAATTTCTTGCCGCCCGCCTCGACCGCAAACCCCAAACAATCCAATATTGGCTGCGCATGGCTGGCTTCGGCCGAACCAAGCTGCCAACCGTTTCCTTGGTAGGTGAACCCCGCCTCAATTTCCGTGATCTCTGGCGCGGGCCATGGGCGCGGCAAGGTGCCGCCTCGTGCGACCCAAACTTGCTGGCTTTGGGGCAGTTCCGTGCGTGCTCTAAGATCGTTGTTCAGCACACCATCCCGTCCGAAGTATCCTTCGGTGATTTTTCCCAATGGTTGTGGGCCGAAGACCTTCAAAGGGGGTGCCCCCTCATCCCAAGCGGCGTGCACCAAACGCGCGTAATCCATCATGTGATCCGAATGATAGTGGGTAAAGAACAGGTGCGTGATGTCTTTGGGCAATCGGCCCGAGCGGATCAGGTTGTCCACAACCCCGCCGCCGCAATCAAACAGGATGCGATCGGCACCGACCTCTAAAAGAAACCCCGATGAGGCACGCCGCGCACAGGCCTCGGGTGAGCCGGAGCCAAGAATTGTGAGTTTCATCTGTGCCTCATGTTGTTGGCGGAGGCGTTGCCCCCGGCGCGCCAAGTTTCAGCGCCGCTTCACGGCCCCCATAACTTTCGATCAGCGCTGCTTGATCTGCAAAGGCCTGTGTGTTGGCGGCTTCAGGATCGACCTTCGCATGCAACGCGGCCGTGAGGTCTCGCACCACCTCAGCAAACGCCGGATCAGCCGCGAGGTTATTGGCTTCTTCAGGATCATCGATCAGATCAAACAATTCTGGGTCGAAGCCTACATAGGTGTTCAGCTTCCACCGCCCTTTGCGCAGCATGTACCCTCCAGTTACCGCGCCGACCGCGTGATACTGGCTGAGGATAACGCGTTCAAGATCAGGTTCATCGCGGGCAATCTGAGGTAGCGGCATCCCTTCACTCTCGAAACTTAAATCAAAATGGTCAGGGATTGTCGCCGCAATATCCAGCAGGTCCACAGGCGTATCACAGGTCCCAACAGGGATGTCTGGCCCTGCCATGATCATCGGCACCGCAACGGATTCCTGATAGAAGTTGGATTTGCCCCAAAGCCCACGTGCTCCGACGTTATCCCCATGATCAGAGGAGTAGATGACAGTGGTATCATTCGTCAGCCCGTTGTCCTGCAGCGCTTGCATCAGTCGACCGACATTGTGGTCCATCCAGCTGACAAGACCGAAATAGGCCGCCACAGCGTCACGACGTTCCGCAGCGGACTTGAAGTTGGACTCACTTTCCATTTGCGCATTTTGAAGCTCAACCCAAGGGTGACGCACGTAGCCATCTTTTGGATTCATCTTCGGGGCTGGCAAGCTGTCGGGTGGATAGAGATCGAAGAACTCTTGCGGCACCACCAGTGGGAAGTGCGGCGCGACCAGACCAACATAGAGGCACCATGGTTTCTCGTCATTTGCATGATCCGAAAGCCACGCCACAGTACGATCTGTCACGGCTTGATCGTAATCCGTGTATTTGCTGGTGCCTGCGCCGATAAACTCCCCCAGCATCCGTGTCTTTGGCGACACGCGTTCGCCTTCCGCCCGGATAGAGCCCCAGACCATGCCGTTGCCACCGACCACATGCATTGGGATGTGCTCTTGATCAAACCCCGCAGGATCGCCGTTTTGCCGGTAGTGTAGCTTGCCAATACTATCGACCGGCACGCTTGCATCTTGCAGGCAATGGCCCCAGCCACGTATTTGCCCCGTATAAGGCATGGCATTGTCCCACAGACGCGTCTGATGCACGTGACGCCCCGTTGCAAAGCTGGCACGTGCAGGCACGCAGATGGGTGAAGGGGTGTATGCATCGGTGAAGCGTGTACCACGGGCCGCAAGCGCATCTAGATGGGGGGTTTGCACAAACGGATGTCCTGCACAGCCCATGGCGCGGGCTTGGTGTTCATCGGACAATATAACCAGCAAATTTGACGGCATCAGGTTTCTGTATCCTCAGCAGCGATTTCAAGGGTCTCTAAGATGCGACGCAGGGTAGCAACATCCTCTCTACTCAGGTTGTCTTGCAGCTTCGCCTGTCTGCGGCGCATTTTTGGCAGGGCTGTTTCGAAAACCAACTCACCAGCCGGAGTTAGGCTCAATAGATGAACCCTGCTGTCCTTTTCGTGATTGAAAGACGCGACGAGGCCACTTTCAATAAGAGACTTCACGTTGCGGCTGACAAGTCCTTTGTCCATAGTAGTATATCGGACTAATTCAGAAGCTGTAACCGTTTCAGCCCCCCCGATGAAAGCAATCATACGCCATTGGTTCAGCGTCACCCCAACCGAATCGTTAAGGATCTTTGACGCCTGCACATTGAGTTTTTGATGCACACGAGAGATGCGATAGGTCAGGAAGTTGCTAAGCTGGGCTAGCTGCGGATTTAACGTTGTTGGAGTTTCATCATTCATAGTCGACCTCTAGCATCGATGATTACGGTAAAAAGTTGTGCCGTCAACTATATTGTTGACTGAGCAACCGATTTATGGCTTGCTTCAATCAAAGTCAGGGAGGACTCAATGAAAAACCTTATTACAGCGGCCGTTGCCGCTCTTGGAATTGCTGTATCCGCAGTATCTGCAACTGCTGCTGATTGGACCCCGCCGGGCCCGATCAAGCTGATGATCGCATTTGGCGCGGGGGGCGGTGCTGACACACAAGCGCGCCTGATCGCGGAAGAGCTTGAGGCCCGCACTGGCTGGCAGTTTATTCCAGAGCAAGTGACCGGCAAAGGTGGCGTGAACTTGCTCAAAGCCATGAAAGACATGCCTGCTGACGGCTCTGTCATCGGGATGGTGGTGACTGAATCGCTTGGCTATAATCTCTATTCCGCCAAGACAGGCATGACACCCTCGGATTTCACCGGCCTTACGACCACGGCAGGTTTCCAGATGGGCGTTGTTTCCCCAAGCAGCAAAGGTTGGACCAGCATCAGTGACACAATTGCAGCTGCAAAAGCAGGAGAGCAACTGCGTTTCGGCGTGATGAGCCCGCGTTTGGCTGATCTGGCTTACCTTCTGGGCAAGGCGCAGGGCGTTGAGTTCAACATCATCTCTGTCAAAGGCGGCAAAGAGGTCATGAACGGTGTCACCGCTGGCGATATGGATCTGGGCTTTATGGCTGGTATTCAGGGCAAAGGTGTTGCGGCTGGTGATCTGGTAAATTTGGCCTCAGCGCTGAGCACACCGCTAGTACAGACACCAGACGCACCTACGTTTGCGGATCTGGGCGTTGCTTATGACAGTGATGGCTACTTCATGTTCGCCGCGCCTGCTGGCATGGCCGACGATGCACGCACCGCACTCAGCGATGCAATTGCGGACGTTGCCTCCGATCCGGAGACCAAAGCAGGCGGGTTGATCAAGAAAGCCTTCGGTGGTGCTGCCATCATCAAAGGCGCTGATCTGGATGCCCTGATGGCGAAGGGTTTTGACGAATCCGAAAGCTTGATTAAAGCAGCTTCTGAGTAATTAGAGCCAACCTCGGGCGTCCTAAACTGGGCGCCCGAAGTGTATCTGGAGATAGCAAATGCCCTCACCGTCACGATCCAACCTCTATATCGGGCTGATCTGCATCATCTTTGCGATCACGCTGATCTTTGTATGGATTCCATTGGACACTGACAGCGGCATTGTCGAGAAAGTTCGTGGACGGTTTAACATCGGCGATGCTTTGGCCCCCACAGTTGCCGCGTGTTTTGTCCTTGTTGGCAGTATCCTATTGCTTGTTTCTGAACGGAACGACGCGTTCCAACCCGTACTGGGCAATAGCCATTTCTCTTTTATCGCCAGCTTGATGGTCGTCACAATTGTAAGCCTTTTGGTGATGCGTTTTGCGGGCCCCTTTTTCGCCGAAATTGCCAATCTGTTTCGTGCAGAGCCGATCGAATACCGTCTGCTGCGCGCAACGCCAGGTTGGAAACATGTAGGCTTTGTTCTGGGCGGGGTCATGATGGTCTCAGGGATCATCGCCATCGTCGAACGTGGATTTTCCCGCCGTGGTTTGTTAACGGCCGTATTGGCTGTTGTCGTTATGATCCTTGTGTTCGACGTTCCGTTCGAGGATCTTCTATTGCCGCCGAATGGCGACGTCTGATGGGCGTTCTGGATTATATCTGGCTTGGCGTTCTCGCGGTCTTCCAAGGCCCCGAAGCTTTCACCCTCTTTGGCATTGCCGTGTCGATCACCCTTGTGATGGTGCTTGCCGGGTTTCTTTTTGGCATCGTTGTCGGTGCGACGCCCGGTCTTGCCGGCCCCTTTGCCATGGCGATTTCGCTGCCGATACTCATTTCTATCTTTGGCTATTCACCAGACGCCCTATTGCCGGTCATGGGGTTCCTGATTGGCATCATGAAGGGTGCGACCATTGGTGGCGCGGTCCCTGCGATCTTGTTCAACACCCCCGGCACGCCTGACGCCTTCATGACCACATTGGATGGCTACCCGATGGCGCAACGGGGTCAGGCGAAGAAAGCATTGCGCGTCGCACACTTCTCGTCCGCCTCCGGCGATACATTTTCCGATCTGGTGCTTTTCGTCTGCGCGCCTTTTCTTGCCATTCTGGTCGAGGCTTATCTGGATCTGCCAGAAAAGACTGGCCTTCTGATCCTGTCACTCAGCTTCATTGCCGCCGTGATTGGCGGGTCGCCAGGCAAGGGACTGATCTCCATCGGGCTGGGATTGCTTGCAGTCTACGTCGGCACAGGCGAGGATTTTTACCCACGGTTGTCGATGGGTTCAGACGAGTTATCGCGCGGCTTTCCGATCACAACGGCTGTCCTTGGTGTCCTGATCATTGGTGCAGTCTTCAAAGGCTTGGAGGAAACGTGGCGTGAAAATAGAGGGTCCAGACCTACGCCAAACGTTCCCGAGACTGGGGATCAAAAACTGCACTGGCCAGAGATAAAGCGACTGCTGCCTTTCATCTCTCGTTCGGCCCTCATCGGAACTGGCATCGGCGCCCTGCCTGGTGTCGGTTCAACGCTGGCTGCAACGCTGGGCTATTCGGTTGGTCGCGCCCGCCATGCCAAGACAAAAGCGCCCGATGCACCTGAGTTTGGCAAAGGTGCGCCAGAGGGCATCGCCGCGACCGAAGCGGCCAACAGCGCTGTGTCCGGTGCAAACCTGATCCCCGTTTTGTCGCTGGGCATTCCGGGCAACGCAGCAGCCGTCTTTTTGATCCTCGCGACCGAGACCATTGGCGGGTTCAACCCCGGCCCTGCGGTGTTCCGTTTCTCTGCCGACGTGGTTAACCCCGAACTTGTGGTCGCCTTTGGCTTGTTCACCTGCATGACCATCGCGAACCTGTTCAACTGGACCATTGGCGGCGTGTTCATGCGCTCCATGGGCTTTATGATCCGCATCCCCAAGCAGCTTTTGCTGCCATCGGTCTTGCTGCTGACTCTCACTGCAATCTACGTCCAAGAAACTCGCCTTGAGGCGATATGGTTCGCCTTGGGTTTTGGCGTGCTTGGCTACTTCATGCGGGTACTTGCCATATCTCCTCTTCCCTTTGTCATCGCATTCATCCTTGGCAAATCTCTGGAAGAAACCGCCCGCCAAGCCTATTCAGCCACGGGTAATGATCCCTTCTTCCTTCTGAACAACCCAATCGCCCTAGCCTTTATCCTGATGTCCGTCGCCGTGATTATCTTTTCGGGACGTAAACCTAAGAAAGCCGCGTCATGAGTAGACCAAACATCATACTGATTTCGTCCGACCAGCACCGCGCCGATTGCATGGGGTTCAAAGGGCGCAACATAAAAACGCCGCATCTGGATCAATTGGCCGCGAGCGGCACAGTGTTTGACGCCTGCATCACGCCTTCGGTGGTCTGCCAGCCCGCGCGTGCCTCGATCCTTACAGGGCAGCTGTGCCGCACCCACGGCGTGCATGATAACGGCATCGATCTGCCGCCAGAGATTGGCGAAAAAGGGTTTGGCGGGTCAATGGCAGCGGCAGGTTATCAAACCAGTTATTTCGGCAAGGCGCATTTTTCGACCTATCACACCTATGAGCCCACAGGTTCGCCCGAATGTTTGCGCTCGTCTGCCAGCTATCCCGACACGTGGAACGGGCCCTATATGGGGTTCGAACATGTAGAATTGATGTTGGTTGGCCACAACTGGTGGGCACCTGAAAAGCCGCCTGCGGGCCAACACTATGAGCGGTTCTACCATATGGATGGCAAGGGCGATGAGCGTACCAAATTGATGTGGGAAAACGCCGGCGACACCAAAGGCGCGGCACAGGTATGGCACTCAAAGCTGCCTGTGGCCTATCACAACACGCCTTGGACAGCAGACCGCGCAATTGAATGGTTGCGGCACGGGCGCGACGCAGAAAAACCGTTTTGCACATGGGTCAGCTTTCCCGATCCGCACCACCCGTTTGACTGCCCAGAGCCTTGGTCGCGTCTGCATGATCCGGCGAACGTCGACCTGCCCCAGAACCGCACTCGTAGCTTTGAGGGTAAACCATGGTGGCATAAGGCGGCGTTAGAGGGCGAACCTGCCGATCCCAAGTTTGCAGAAATCCGCAAGGCCTACAGCCGCATTTCGCCCCAGACGGACGACCAACTGCGCGAGATTATTGCCAACACTTACGGCCAGATCAGCTTTATCGATCACCAGATTGGACGGATCATGAATACGCTGATGGAGGAGGGTTTGGATGAGAACACCATCGTCATCTACATCTCTGATCATGGCGATTGGCTGGGCGACCACGGGCTGATCCTGAAAGGCCCGATGCACTACGAAGGGCTATTGAAGGTTCCAATGATCGTGAAAGGACCAGGCGTACCAGCAGGTAAAGTCGTGGACGAGCCTGTCTCGACCCTTGATCTGGGGCCGACATTCTTTGACTACGGCACTGCCGAGGCGCAATTAGCGCAGCATGGGAGCAGCTTGCGCCCCCTGATTGAAGGCGACGCTACACGCGATTTTGCCCGCAACGAATGGGGCCTTTTGCCCGGACGTGTTGGCGTCGCGCTAGAACTGCGAACGGTGCGCACCCGAACCCACAAACTGACTGTAGATTTGAATTCGGGCGCTGGCGAAATGTATGATCTGCAAGCGGATCCAAACGAAATGCTGAACCTGTTTGATGTGCCGGAAGCCGCAGAAATGCTGGCAAAATTGTCCGGCTACATCGCCAGCCGCCCGCAAGATATGCTTCCGGATCAGACGCCCGTCGGGACGGCATAGGGTTTTGCCCTGAGCTATAACATCAATTTGGAAACGATGACGGCGGCGGAAACCTGGCGCTATGGCGGCGATGACATCCCCTATTCCATGTATGTCGGTGGTGTCGGCGAGATGCCAAATGGAAGCCGCTTTATCGCTTCTACAGGCGTCAAGCTGTATAAAGAGGGCACTGTCAGACAAAACGAGCTTGAGACGGG
>CALGEE010000227.1 GCA_937881525.1 uncultured Sphingomonadales bacterium
CTACGGGATTGACATCGTTAAGCTTAACCTCCCAGCCAGCGACCTTGGCGCTTTCGCCAGGTGCAAGTGCAGTCAAAGTTTCAGATGAAAAGCCTGATTCCGCTGCCATGCCAAAGACACTAACGGCTAAACCAAAATGCGCGATGACCATGCCGAATACCGGGATAGGCGTGCGCAGCAGCTTGCGTCCCCTAAGCGGCATCCATGCCGCCACTGCAAGGGCCAAGGACAATGCGATACCCAAAAGAGGGAATATCCCTATTTCTGGCGCAAATTTCCATATCGCAAGGCAACTCAACAACAAAATCGCCGCAGCACCGATAAGCCAGTATTTTAGACGGCCGAGATCATCGCGGCGCCAACGCAACAGGGGCCCCACCAACAAAGCGAGCATCAAAAGGACCGCAATCGGAACCGTCGCTTTGTTAAAATATGGAGGCCCAACCGATATCTTGTCGCCCAATGCCTCTACCGCAATCGGGTAAAGCGTTCCAATCAAAATGACTGCCAGAATGACGCTGAGGAATATATTATTTGCAACAATCCCGCCTTCTCGGCTGAGCAGTTGGAACGGCTCACCTTGCTTGACTGTCCCAATACGTAAGGCAAAAATGACGAAGGCAAGGCCTGTGTACATAAGCATTAACGCGAGAATGAACGAACCACGTTCCGGGTCGACAGCAAAGGCATGAACGCTCGTCAATATCCCTGAACGCACAAGGAACGTGCCCGCCATCGACATGGCAAAGGCCACCAGCGCAAGCATCACGGTCCATGCACGTAACGCATTGCGCGTGGCAAGAACGCTGACCGAATGCAGCAGAGCGGTCGCCGCAAGCCATGGCATCAGCGACGCGTTTTCAACGGGATCCCAAAACCACCAGCCACCCCAGCCCAATTCATAATATGCCCAGTAACTGCCTGCGGCGATACCGATTGTCAGGAAAATCCATGCCCCCAACACCCATGGCCGCATAGCGCGGGCGAAGGCTGGCCCGACCTGATTGGTAAGCAACGCGCCAACGGCGAAGGAGAATGCGATCGAAAGGCCAACATAGCCAAAATATAATGTCGGCGGGTGGAACGCGAGGCCAACGTCCTGAAGCAAAGGATTAAGGCCAGCACCCTCGATAGGCGCAGGAACCATGCGCTCAAACGGGTTTGAGGAAAACAGCAAAAATGCGAAAAAGCCGAGCGCAAGAAAACCTTGCACCGCCAACATGGCAGACAGTGTCTTTGCCTCAATACGTTTTTCCAGAATTGCAATCGCAGCGCCTGAAAAAGCCAATATAGTTACCCATAAAAGCATCGAGCCTTCATGATTACCCCAAGTGCCAGCGAGTTTGAAAATGAGTGGCTTATCAATATGGCTGTTATTTGCGACCAAAAGCACTGACAGGTCAGTGACGTAAAACAGCCACATGAGCGCAAAGAACGCAAAGGTACACAAGGCACCCTGCATATACGCAGCAGGCTTGATGAGCGGCACCAGTTGCCCAGCCCCAGCGCGTAACAACGTTAACCCAGCAATGAACTGAAGAAGCGCCATCGACGCCGCCAACCAAATAGCCGCTAGTCCGGCTTCTGCAATCATGTGAAAGCCCTCATTTCGCCAATATCCTCATGGTACAAGCGTATCCTTCGTGTGCGCGGCCGCACTCATGTCAATGTCCGCCAATTCTCTTGGCACATAGTTTTCATCATGCTTGGCAAGCAAGCTATCGGCGACAAACACGCGATCTGGTCTAAGCCGACCATCTGCAACGACCCCGGAACCTTCTACAAACAGGTCAGGCGTAATTCCGCGATAGGCCACTTTCTGACTGCGCTCTTGGTCCTGAACCGTAAATGTTATCGAAACGCCGTCACTGCCACGCACGATGGATCCTTTTTGCACCATGCCGCCTAACCTGATGGCTTTTCCGGGTTCGACATTGGCTAATGCCAACGTTGTAGGGGTGTAAAAATAGGATGCCTCTTCGCGTAAGGCGGATGCGGCGATCAGGCCAGCACCAACCAGAGCAGCAACAGCAATAACTGCAGTTGCGCGTACAACCATACCGACTTCCAGTGT
>CALGEE010000228.1 GCA_937881525.1 uncultured Sphingomonadales bacterium
GCCGGACTTCAATCGCGGCTTTCAAGCAATGAATAGCGACCTATAACCACATCCAGATTATGCATGAGTTTGCCATGACCGTCCGAAGACTGCCCCATTTGTCCTGGCTGCGAGCATTCGAGGCCTCCGCGCGCCACCTCAGCTTCACCAATGCCGCGCAAGAGTTGAACCTCACGCAGGCGGCGATCAGCAAGCAGGTCAAACTGCTTGAGCAATATCTGCGCGAACCGCTGTTCGAACGCAAACCACGTAGCTTGGCCCTGACAAAGGTGGGGGCCGCCTATCTGCCGAAAATCCGCGACGGGTTTGAAAGGCTGGCGGCTGGTACAGAAGAGGTTTTTGGCAACCGGCGTTCTGAGGTTCTGACTGTGCGTGCCCCTGTTGGCTATTCCGTGGCATGGATCGCGCCAAGAATGACATCGTTCTTAACCGATCACCCGGATATCCCTATCCGGCTTGTGTCCAGCGTCTGGGGTGAGCAGTTCGACAAAGAACGCTTTGACCTGGACATCCAATATGGCACCGGGCGGTGGCCCGGCTTTCGTTCCGACCGCCTGACCTGGGAAGTGCTTGAACCGTTGTGTGCGCCGCAGACGCTAAGCGCCGGCCCGCCGCTGAAAACGCCATCCGATCTCAAGCATCATCGGTTGCTGCATGTCATGGGCTACGAAGAAGGCTGGGCCAATTGGTTGCGTGCGGCCAGGGTGACCGATGTCAATGCAGGGCAAGGCATTCAATGCGACACGTCTTTGCTGGTGTTCGAGATCGCTGCCAAAGGTGGTGGGATTGCGCTCGGGCGCTCTTCCATGTCCGGGCCCATGCTTGATGCTGGGAGGCTTTTGCGACCCTTCGATATCGCGGTCCGGCTACAAGAGGCATTCTACCTGAACTCGCCAGAAGACGGGCGTGAACATCCCGATGCTACGATCTTTCGTGACTGGCTGCTGGCTCAGAGTCGGGCCGATCCGAGCAATCAACCGCGATAGCGGGTACATAAATCTTCAATCTTCGTCGATCAAGACTCGCGCTTTTTCAAAAATAAATGAACTTTCTGCATTTGCCGCAACAGCAAAGGGCGGCTTGTCCCGCGTCTCGATTGTCGAACCTGTGTGCAGCGACGGGCGGTTCGATATTTGCCAGAATTGACACCGCTGAAGGTCCGGTCTGGAGAAATTCGCTGCGCCAGCGAAAGGATGCTGTCGCGAGTGCGAGGGAATGCTGCGTCAGCAAAGGACGAAAAATGAATGTCGGCAGAGTCCGGAGGCTGTGTGAAAACTCCCCAATTTTGATCCAGATGATGGTATGATTTCTGTATTCGGTATGGAGGTTGTTCATGACGCATTTCATCGAAGGTTTAGACCGGCAGCAGACGATGTTACTGCCTGACCACCTCGACGATTATGTTGATGAGAATAGCCCTGTCCGCGCCATTGATGCTTTCGCGGACATGCTTGATTTGGCGGTTCTAGGTTTCAGCGCGCAGTCTGCGGCCACTGGTCGGCCTGGTTATCATCCAGGGTTGATGCTCCGGATTTATCTCTACGGCTATCTGAATCAGGTTCAATCATCGCGACGGTGCTGTCAGACTAATGAGAACTCGCATCGGATTGCTGGCGCAGCTTTAATCTATGCGCTCAACAGTT